>NZ_JAAOQS010000171.1:0-12511 GCF_011603105.1 Rhodococcus sp. A14
CCGGCCGGGTGCGGATCACCGACCTGCAGGGACCACCGCGAATGGCGGCCATGGCCCGACTCTCCGCCGCCGATCGACAGCTCGCACAGATCACCGTGGCAGACCACGAGCTGGTGTTGACGGTGAAGCTGCCAACCAGCCCCGCACCGGCCGGGCGGGCGCAGTGGCGCGGGGTCCGGCTGACCGCCGCCATCCCCGCGCACCTACACCGCCGGGCGATCACCGATTGGCATCGGGCGTTCCCCCTGAGATGTGGACACCAATTCCTATGCAGCGGTAGCCAGGGTAGCCGATCGCTGCTCGAACTCGATCGGACAGATCTGACCGAGAGTGGAATGCCTCCTTCTGGTGTTGTATCGAGTGATCCAACGGAAGACTTCGGCGCGGGCCTCACCCGCACTGTTCCAGCGCTTCCGCCCCTTCAGCGTTTCCCGTTTCAACGTCGCGTTCATTGACTCGGCAGCCGCGTTGTCCGCCGACGTTCCTACCGCACCCCGCGACCGGGTTACCCCGAGCTCACGGCAGAGGGCGGCGAACTCGGCCGATGCATACTGGGCGGGCTCCGTTGTCGCTGTGGAAAATTGACCCATCGAGACCCGCGGCGCCGCGACAGGCAGCGGCCGCCCGCAGCGCGTCGGCGACCAACTCGGTACGCATGTGGTCGGCGATCGACCACCCCGCCAACCGTCGCGAACTCAGGTCCAACACCGTCGCCAAATACAGAAATTCACCGTCACCGACTGGGAGGTAGGTAATGTCGCCGACGTATCGGGTGTTCGGTGCGCTCGCGGTGAAATCCCGCCGGATCAGGTCCGGCACCATGGCCGCATCCGGATCGGGGACGGTGGTACGTACCGGTTTGCGCAGGTGCACGCCGACGATCCCGTGCTCGCGCATCACCCGCTCGACCCGCTTGTGGTTCACCTCGATCCCCGTCTCGCGCAGCTCGGCCGTGATGCGCGGGGCACCGTAGGTGCCGTCGGAGTCGGCATGGATGGCGCGGATCCGCGCGGCCAGCTCCTCGTCGGCGCGGGCGCGGGCGGCCCGGGACGGCGCAGAGGTCCGCCACCGGTAGAAACCCGAGCGGGAGACTTCGAGAATCTGGCACAGCCACTTCA
The DNA here is from genome assembly GCF_011603105.1 of Rhodococcus sp. A14. Classification (NCBI taxonomy): domain Bacteria; kingdom Bacillati; phylum Actinomycetota; class Actinomycetes; order Mycobacteriales; family Nocardiaceae; genus Rhodococcus; species Rhodococcus sp. A14. The sequence continues at coordinate 1,119 of NZ_JAAOQS010000171.1, forward strand.
CCGGAACGGTGTCGCAGTGGTCGTCAACGAACTGGAAGCGGCTCACCAATTCGTCTCGCCCGCGAAATACTTCGCCGCCTTGCGCAGGATCTCCCGCTCGGTTTCGAGCTTCCGGATCTGGGCCTTGAGCTGCTTGTTTTCTTCCTCCAACACGGACTCGGACGATACCTCGCCCGCCGACGACGCCGGCCGCGCCGCCCCACTGGCCCGGAGCTCGGCCGTGGAGGTACCGGTGCGTTTGCGTTCGGCCCTTACCCAGTTGCGCAGGGTCTCGCGGCTGACGCCCAGGTCTTTGCCGATGCCGTCGAAGGTGTGGCTCGGATCGGACAGATACAGCGCGACGGCATCGGCCTTGAACTCCGCCGAGTACGCCTTCATCGCCATTAGTGACATCTCTTCCTCTGGGACCTTCACGACCCAGTGTTCACGATGTCCTCACTCAGGGGGGAACTCCCATCTGCCGACCCTGATCCTCGACCGCCGGGGCCTGCTCTGGCAGTGCGCCGCGACCGAACTCGTCCCCGCGGACGACCCGGAATCGGCCGCGGTCGCGGTCGGGGTCGACTGGTCCCCTTCCACGCTCGGTGCCGCCGCCATCACCGCCGAGAACCCGGACGGGCTGGTGTCGGATTACCGAGGTTGGACCTACGACGACCGCGGCCTCGGGATCAAACTGGCGCGCCTCCAAGCCGAGGGGCAGCTGCTGCACCGCAAGGCCGCCCGGCTGACGCGGCTGGCCGCCACCGCCGAACCCGAGGTCCGCGCCCAGCTGGAGGAGAAGATCGCCGTCCTCAACGAGCATCGGACTGCGGTGGGCGTCAAACGGGGCAAGATCAACCGGGAACTGGCCTTCCACTTCGCCCGCCAAACCATCGACTACGCCGCCACCGCGGGCGCACACGTGATCGCGGTCGAGGACCTCACCACCCTCGAGACCCGCGGCCACGGACACGTCAACAACAACCGGGCCGCGCAGTCCGCCCGCCGCCAAGCCGTCGCCGCCCTCGCCCACACCGCCGCCGGTGTCGGCATCACAGTGGTCTCGGTGCCCGCCCGAGGATCCTCCGCACAATGTCCGGGCTGCGACGAACCACTCGCACGCCCCGGCGGCTACCACACCGCGTGGTGCCCTGACTGCCGGGTCGGCGGCAACCGCGACCACGTCGCGGGGGTGAACCTGGCCAAACGCGCACTGCTCGCCAGAAACAAGCCCACCCGGCGGCGCGGGCAACTGCCCGCGATCCGGGTCGCCGAGCACGCGCCGGTGCGCCGGTGCCGCGACAAGAACAGTCCCACCCCGAGCAGGCCACGGCACCGACGAGTCCGCCGCAGCCTGCCCACCTTCACACCGCGGATGGGGGTGAATCCGAAACAGCATGTTCCTGCACCACAAGCGTCGGTGTGGGACACGGTCAAACCCACACCACCACACGGTGATACGGGTAGCCGCGACACACGTCCATCTCACACGCCTGCCACACCAATGGCAAACAGTATGAGATCTCCGTAGACGCTGCGCCACTCCAGCTGGAAAGGTCTACGCGACGACAAGACTCCCAGCGAAGTCGACTTACCGGGACGGCACTGAGGCCGCGTGGCCTAGGTGTAATTCCTGGGGACGCCGGGCGAAACCGGGGGCCCTGTTCGACCGCATCTGTGTCGAGGCCCCCGCTGTTCTGGATACCGGCGGAGTTCTCCTGACAACTCAATCCTCGCTCAGTGGGATCGAGCGGACTCGGAGCATGCTCGAGAATCACGGGTTGAGCGAGAACCACCGAAGAGCTAGTTGTCATCCGGGCGGACCCTCAGTAGTTTCTCAGCGACGTCCACGAATACTCGAAACATGTCGACTGTCAGCGGGTTGCCCGCCCATGTGCTGCTCGTCCATTTCATCGTGGTCTCGGCCCCGCTGACCGCAGTCCTGGTCGTCCTGTGCAGCGTATGGCCCGCGGCCCGGCGTCGGCTGGTATGGCTCACACTCGTGCTCGCGGCCGTGACCGTAATCGTGACTCCGCTGACCACCGACGCCGGTGAATGGCTCGAGAAGCACGTCGCCAGGTCGGCTGCCGTGCACGCCCACACCGAACTGGGCGACAGCATGATCTACTTCTCCGTCGCGCTTCTCCTCGCCGCAATGGCCGTCACCGCGGTCCAGCTCCGCGAACGAAAGTCGGATCCCCCACGGACACTCACCGTGATCGTTGCACTTCTCGCGGTTGTGATTGCGGTGGGGACCGTTGTTCAGGTCTACCGCATCGGAGAGTCCGGTTCGCGCGCCACCTGGGGCGACGTCGTTACCTCGAGCTCGGCGCCGTGACACGCCTCCTGCAACAAATGCCGGGTCGAATTTCCGCCTCGCGCCAACCGGGCAGGGCTCCTCGAATCCCGACACGTCGACACGCCGGAGGACGCCGCTCGGTGGGTGGATGATCGAAGAGCACTTCACAACACGTTCCAAGGGGGAGCGCCGGTGTCCGAATTGTTGGTCTTCGACGATGAGCCCGAACCCCGGACCGCGCTCTGGCATGCCTGCACGCGTGTTCCGACCGCCGCCCCGGGCGAGTCGGTGACAGCTGTACTGAGCGATATGGCCGCCAAGCGGTACGACTGCGCTTCCGTTGTCGCCGTACTGGTCGGTGGCCGGCTCGTGGGTGTCGCACCGATCGAACGTATGTGGCGCTCCTCGGGTTTATGTGGACGCCATTTCTGCTGCTCAGGGTGGGTTGTGTTGTTGGCCGCACTGTTCGGCGTTTCACCGGTGATATGAGGGACGCGCACGCGCAGCACCTCTAGGTTTCGGGGTTACCACACCTACCTCAACCCGGAGGCCCGCTACACGTGCGCGTCAGTACTGCATTTAACCGTCTCCTGAAGATCCCCGGCGCATCGGTATCGGCGGTGTCGATCACAGACACCGATGTCGAGGTCGAGCTACGCCTGCGTGCCCGCCGACTCGAGTGCCCCTGCGGGCACACGTCGCCGGCAACATATGACCGGTCCACACGCCGGTGGCGGCACCTTGACCTCGGCACCCACCGCCTGTGGTTGGTCTACGAGATCCGCCGCATCCACTGCCCACACTGCGGGGTGCGCACCGAACACGTGCCGTGGGCGCGGCCCACCGCCCGGCACACCCGAGACTTCGAAGACACCGTCCTCTGGCTCGCCGCCCGCACCGACCGCACCTCCGTCTCCACGTTGATGCGCTGCGCGTGGGAAACGGTCACCGCAATCATCAACCGCACCGTCGACGAATTACTCGACACCCGACGACTCGACCGGCTCTACCGCGTCGGCGTCGACGAAATCTGCTACCGACACCCGCACAAGTACCTGACCGTTGTCGGCGACCACGACACCAAGACCGTGGTGCATATCGAACCCGGCCGAAGCACCGAATCACTCGCGGCCTTTTATGAGCAGCAACACGAGTCCGACCTCGACTCGATCGAGTCGGTATCGATGGACGGATCGAAGGCCTATCGCGTCGCCACCGAGGAACACGTGCCGAACGCCCGTATCTGCTTCGACCCCTTCCATGTCATGCAGTGGGTGAACCGGGCGTTGGACCGAGTGTTCGCCGACGCCTCCTCGGCCAACCGCCGCAGGATCGAGCTCTCGAGCGGCAGTTGGCGCAAGGTCCGCATCGCGTTGCGAACCGGCGCCGAACGACTCACCGACCAGCGCCGCGCCCTGGTCGACACCCTCACAGATCAGGATCAGCAGGTCGGGCACGCATGGCGACTGAAAGAGCAAATGCGGGACTTGTTCCGCGTCGTCAAACCCTCACGCGCCAAACGGCATCTACGCACATGGATCGACGACGCCGCACACAGCGGAATCCCCGCATTCACAATGCTCGCCCAACAGATCGACAAGCACTACGACGGAATCATCGCCGCAGTAGAACTCGGCATCTCCAACGGACTCATCGAAGGTATCAACTCAAAAATCCGACTGATCAACGCTCGCGGCTACGGGCACCACTCAGCCAGAACGCTGACATCGATGATCTACCTGAACCTCGGAGGAATCGACCCCAAACTGCCCACACAAAGGTGAGGAGCGCCACGTATGTTCGGTGCCCCCGGCTGTGCGGCGCTACGCGACGTCATGGATCCGAATCCGCCCGCGGTCCGACCCGATACCCACCAGGAACGGGCCGCGTGGCAGGCGGTTCAGCACGGGGAGCCGGGGCTGGCGGTGGTCGATGACGACGGTCGGTTCCGTGGTCTGATAGCGCCACAACAACTTCTCGCGGTGCTGCTCCAGGAGCATGAGGAGGATCTCTCACGCCTGGGTGGCTTCCTCCATTCGGTCGAGACCACCCGCGAGACGAGTGTGGAGAGCGTGCGGCGCAGGCTGTGGCACCGTGTTCCTTGGCTCCTCGTCGGATTGCTGGGTGCCATGGTCTCGGCCGTGTTCATGGCGGCGTTCGAAGTCACTCTCGAAGCGAACGTGGCCGTCGCCTATTTCATACCCGGAATCGTCTATCTCGCGGACGCGGTGGGGACGCAGACCGAGACCCTGGCGATCCGTTGCTTGTCCGTCGGAGTGGGAATTCGACGTATCGTGCGGCGCGAAGCGCTCACCGGTCTGTCGGTGGGTGCGCTCCTCGGAGCCGTGATGCTCCCGGTCGTCAGCCTGATGACCGGTGACACGATGCTCGCGGTCGCGGTGGCCGCAGCGGTTCTCGCCGCGAGTGCGATCGCGACTATCGTCGCCATGGTGTTGCCGTGGCTCCTGCAGCGGCTCGGCAAGGACCCGGCATTCGGCTCCGGTCCACTTGCGACTGTCGTACAGGACCTGCTGTCGATCATGATCTATTTCGCGGCCGTCACGGCGCTCGTCAGTTGAATCTCTCTGCCCGAACCTGCAGCGGGGCGGCGGGACATCGAAGGGCTTACCCTGCAAGGGCCTTGAAGACGTCGTAGACCATCCAGGCCGGCCAGAACAACCCTTGGATGATCGCGAGCACATACTCCCAGAATGCGTCCGCCTGCTGCCAGAACCACACCCAGGCTCCGAAGATGCCCAGCGCGTAGATCGCTCCGCCGCCCGCGGCGCCGGTGTTGCCGTCGCTCATGGTCACATACCTTCCCCAGGCCGAAGTGCGTGACACCGGATCGAGAAACACGATCGGGCGCCTCGTCTCAGTGTCATCACCGCCGGTCTGCGGTGACAGAGTCATTGGTCACTCGCGGCGCTGCGGCTTTGCCGTAGGGAATCGGGTCCAGGGTCTCAGCCTGGTGACCTTCTCCCCTACGGGTATCACCCGCGGGCCGCAACGATGAAGATCGAGGCAGAAACTCGGCGCCAGGAACCCGTAGGAGTGCATCATGTCCGGCCACCGCCCGATCGTTGTAGGGATCGACGGCTCCCCATCGTCGCTGCAGGCTGTTGAATGGGCGGCGAGGGAGGCCGCGCTCCGCAGCTCGCCCCTGTCGCTGGTCACGACGATGTTCGTTCCCGGAAGGTACGGCGTCCCGATCGGTGTGCCTGCCAGCTTCTTCCAGGACGAGGAGCGCGACGGTAAGGACAGGTTGGACCGCGCGGCGCAAACCGCCCGTGCCGCAGTGCCCGAACACCACATCGAGATCGAGACCACCGTCTGCTCCGGGACGCCGGCCGGTGAACTTCTTGAACGTTCGGCGGATGCCACGATGCTCGTTGTGGGTGCGAACAGACGGGGAATCGTAGAGCGCGCCGTCCTGGGATCGGTCAGTTCGGCGGTGGCGACCCACGCCTCATGCCCGGTCGCGGTGATCCGCGGTGAACCTGATCGCAATATCAACGACATCCCCGGACCGGTTGTCGTCGGTGTCGACGGATCAGAACACAGTGAACCGGCCATCTCGATGGCCTTCGAGGAAGCAGGTCTGCGGCAATCGGAACTCGTCGCCGTTCATGCATGGTCCGACATCGTTCTGCAGTTCTCCCCGGACGGAGGCAGCGAGGCGGAGTGGCTGCGGGATGCGGCCAACGAAACGGCCCTGTTGTCCGAGAATCTCGCCGGTCGTGCGGAGAACTATCCGGATGTGAAGGTGCGCACCCTCGTGGTCAGGGATCGCCCCACCCGGCACCTGCGTGAGCAGGCCGAGAATGCGCAGCTTCTCGTGGTGGGGAGCCGGGGGCGAGGAGGGTTTTCCAGCATGCTGCTGGGGTCGACCAGCAGGGCGTTGATGCATTCGGTCGTCTGCCCACTCCTCATTGTCCGCTAGCTGTACCGCGGGGATGCCGCCCAGGAGGAGATGTATCGTGCACGACCCCAGCCTCGGATCGAGCCTGATCGAGTCACAGCTGCCGAGGTATGAGCAACGCATTCTGCGCACGCAGGTCGTCCGTGCGTCTGCGCCGACGACCTTCGCCGCCATCCGCCGCGTCGACTTCTTCCGGTCGCCGGCGGTCGCGCTCCCGAACCGGGCCCGAATTGCGATCGACACCGTCCGCGGACGTCGGGGCGCCCATCTTCAGGGGAGTCGGTCCGAATTCAGGTTCGACCAGTTGCTGGAACCCGACGGCGGGTTCCAGCTTCTCGCGGAGGAGCCGGGACACGCGATGGTGCTCGGGTTCATCGGTCGCTGGTGGGAGAAGGGCTACGGCCGCGTCGAATGGTCGCCAGCAGACTTCGGCCGGTTCGCCCTTCCCGGATATGGCATCGGCGCTTGGGGTTTCACAGTTCTCACGTACGACGCCCACACGTCTGTCCTGGTCACCGAGGTGCGCGTACACGGCACGGACGACAAGGCACGGCGAAGCTTCCGCGGGTATTGGACGGTGGTGGGCCCGTTCGTCAAGGCGATGGGCGGGCCGGTACTGCGCCTGATCCGGGACGAGGCCGAGTCTCTCTGAGTCGCGGCCCAGCTCGTCACTCGATGGCGGCCCGGAATTGTTCGTGCAGAGCTGCGGCGAGCTCGCGGACCTCGGGTACGACGTCGGGGTCGACGATGATCGTTACTGTCAGCGTGCCCGCATAGGATAGTGCCGCGAACGCGACGCCGACGTTCCCCGCGGTGACGGTGATCGGGGTGATGCCTGTGATCGGTGCCCCGGCGATGACGACTTGCCCAGGGGGACCCGGGAGGTTCGTCAGGAACGAGTTGACGAGTCGCTGACGGTCGACGAACCACCGAAACAACCGCAGCGCGGCCAGGATCCGGAAAAGTGGTCCGATCAGTGCGGAGGACGTACCTCGGGTTCGCATCTTCTGAACGCGGGTGACACCCGAAACAGTGGTCAGCCGGTCCTGGAAACTTCCTACCAGCGGTACACGTACCGGCATCACACCGACCTGGTTCCCCAGGTGCCCACTCGTTGCCGAACTCCGGGCCGAGACGGGCACCGACACCACCAGCTCCTGCGGAAACTCCATCCGCTCACGTAGGAGTTCGGCCAATGCCCCAGTGACGGCGACCAACAGAACATCGTTGACGGTGGCCCCCGACCTCCGCCCCGCTGCCCGGACACCGTCGAGACCGGCGTCGACGGTCACTACCCTGCGACGGGGGCCGGTGGCAGCGTTCAGGGAACACCGCGGAGCCCACCCGCCGCGACCACGACCGAGTTCGGCCCAGCCGCCTCGTATACGAGCAATCCTGCGCGGAACTCGGCGCAGCGTGCGGCACCGTTCGCAAACGCCGTCGACGAACCGGCCCCGAGGCGGGGCCGCCGACGGCGGGTTCTCATTATCGGCGGCCGGTCCAGTCGCGTCCGCGCCGTCGACCAGGCGCGCGAGCACGGCGAGGCCACCGATCCCGTCGGCCACGACGTGATGCAGCACCAGCACCAGACCGGTGTGATCGTCGATGAGACCGGTGACGACGACCGCCCGCCACAACGGTCGCGACCGGGGCAGCGGCCGGGTCACCGCGTCCACCGCGATTGCCAGCGCAGCGTCACGGTCCCCCGGGCTCGGGCACCGCACTCGGGACACATGGGCGCGGACGTCGACATCGGAGTCGTCGACCCAGTACGGCCGTCCCGGGCCCCACCGTGGCGTGGCCAGGCGCTGCTGCAGGCGCCGAATGCTGGTGAGCCGTCGTGTGAACGTGGCCTCGACGGTCGCCGCGTCCACGTCACCTTCACCGGCAACGAAAAGTATCGCGCCGACGTTCATGGGTACCGGTCCGACGTCCGAGACGAGCGTGATCAGGTCGCCCGAGCCGAGTTGCTCGCGACGGTCGTCGGCCGTCATTCGGAGGCTGCGTCAGCCGCGCGCGACGAGGCGAGGAGGGTCAGGACACCGCGTTCTATCGAGTCGGAGAGGTCGGTGAGGTCCGGTGTGGTGTCGTAGTCCCCGGTGAGACCGAAGGCGAGATGGTCGCTGTAGCTGAGGATCGCGATCCCGATCCGCAGCCGCAGCGCGATCGGCACGTACGGAAGGATCTCCAGGATCGTGCGGCCCATCACGTGTCGTGTGGCTTTCGGACCGGGGACGTTGGTTGCGACGGCGACGACACTGTGCTGAGGAAACCGGGTGGCGAGTCGAACGGCCCAGGCCATGGGCATGAACGGTCCGTACTGGGCCACCGCGGTGAACGCCTTGCCCCCTTCCGCTTCCTTGCTCGCCTTGTGCGTCGTGAGCCGTTGGTGGACGGCGACCAACTGCTCGACCGGGTCTTCGATGTCGACTGGCAGAAAGGGCAGCATGAGCGAGACCTGATTGTGGATCGCACGTTCCTCGGTTGCGGAGCGGACGGACACGGGAACGAGCGTGCGGACCGTGTGGGGTTCGGGACGCTCGCCCCGTTTCAGGAGCAGCTGCCGTAGTCCGGTGGTGATCGCCGCGAGTGCGACGTCGTTCACGGTGACCTGGTACGTGGCGCAGATTTCGCGAACGTCATGCATCCTGACTCGCGCGGCGCAGTAGCGGCGCTGGCGACCGATCGGTCCGATCAGCGAAGTGTCCGTGGATGAGGTCAGTATCTCGGACAGCAGGTGGGTGAGGCCGGTTGCGACGCCGATACCGGCTGCCGTCAGCCGACGTGGAATTGCCAGTGCCGCCGAGACGAGCCGGAGTTGCCGCACCGGGGACAGGAACTCGATCGTCGAGCGGACCAGGCTCTCGACGCTCTCGAGGCGTGTACCGACGGTCGGTACCGGCTCGGCGTCGGTGTCGGGCTCTGCGGTCGTCGACGTTTCGGCCACGACTTCGTCGCACATGGCCTCGAACAGTTTGGTTCCGGTGATCCCGTCCGCCATGCAGTGATGAATCTTGGTCAGTATGGCCCAGCGGTCGTCGGTGAGGCCTTCGACGACCCAGCATTCCCACAAGGGGCGGTCACGGTCGAGTCGGTGCGCCATGACTCGGGCGACGAAACCGAACAGGGACTCCTCCTCCCCTGGTTCCGGGACGGCGACCCGTCGCAGATGATGGCCGAGGTCGAAATGCGGATCCGGTGACCAGGAGGGTGGGCTGAAGTCGAGTGGGACCGTGTGAACCCTGTCTCGGGCGTGCGGGAGCTTCGCGAAACGTGCGGCGACCGTGTCACGAAATTCGTCTTGCCCGGGAACGGGGCCCTCCATGATGGCGAGAGCACCGATCGTCAGGCTCGCGTGTGGGTCGGAGTCCTCCGTCTCGAGAAAACCCGCGTCCAGGAAGCTCAAGTTGTCGTCCACTGGCTCTGGCCTCACCATTCGGAAATCGTCGTCGTCTTCTTGTGTTCGACATCGATGGGCGTCAGCTGACCGGCCACCCAGGGGCCTTTCCGAGGTTCCTCCACTCGCGGTCCCACTGTGACATCCGATATCTCGTTCCTGCCCAGCGAATTCCGATAAACATCGTGAGACAGATCGTCGCACCCATTGTCCACAGTGCGAGTGCGGCGCCCACTGCCTCGAATGCGTTCTCGGTGCCTGTCTTCGGCGCATCGACGATCTTGCCGGCCGGGTCGATCCACATGCTGATCGTTTGTCCCGCCTTCGCTTCCGGCGCGGTCAGTACCTGGCCGGTGCGTGTGGTCCCATCCACTGCCCACCGGGCCTGTGCCTGCCCCGTGGCACCCGTTGCCGGAGTGGTATCCGCCAGGTTCACAGTTGGGTCCTCGAGGAGCACTGCCGCGATCTGATGCCGGTTTTCGCGGTCGGCGCGGGATTGGTCGTCGAGGCGTGTGTGAGTAACGGTTCCGAAGGCTGCGGCGAGGGGAACCAAGATCAGCACCAGGGCGACGACGACGAGGAAGACCGAGGATTCGAGGCGATAGCTTCCCCGCATCAGTCGGTTCCCGCTCCACGGCCCCAATCGCCACATCCGCGATACCAGTGTCTGTTCCCCGATCATGACGACCTCCTGCGATTGCTCCTTCGAGTGTCGCGCCGGGACAGATGCCGATGTAGGGCCCAAGGTCATCGCTCTGGTCGGATCGGTCCGGCGATCAGGAGGGGACACGGGGTTATGTGCACCAAGGCTGCGCTGGTCGAGCCGAGCGTCATCCCGGAGAAGCCGCCCCGTCCGCGGCTGCCGACGACGATCATCTGGGCTTCGTCGGCCATTTCGAGGAGGTGGCGAACCGGTCGGTCCCGAACGAGGGTCTGTCGCACCCGGACCTCGGGGAACCGTTCACACCATTCGGCGACGCCGGCTTCGAGCACCGACCGCTCCATGGTCTGCTCTACACCGACGGGGAGTTTCGACAGGTCCTGGTCGGACCACGCGTGCAGTGCGATCAGTTCCGTGTTGTGGAGGGAACACTCCTCGAACGCCAGACCGACGGCCCGTGCACTGCTCGGAGATCCGTCGACGCCGACGACGACGGGTCCCGTGCCGTCCGCGACTCTCGACCAGCCGTCGATCACTGCTACCGGGCACTGCGCATGACGCGCCACGGCCGAGGTCACGGAGCCGATCAGCCCGTCGGTGAACTCGCCCAGTCCGCGTCTGCCGAGCACGACCATCATTGCGCCGGCGGATCGGTCGACGAGTGATCCCGGGGCGTTCTGATGGGACACTTCGGCCCGAATGTCGATGTCTGCGTCTGCGGATCCGGCTCGGGCGGTCTCGAGTGCTTGGGCAACGTCCCGCTCGGCTCGGGCGTGGAGGACTTCAGCGAGTCGGGGCCCATCTTGTGCACCGCGGTACGTGATGCAGGACAACAACAGTAGCGGCGCCGCGCGCACTGTAGCCTCACGTGCGGCCCACCGCACCGCATCCAGCGACGACCGGGATCCGTCCACTCCCACAACGATCCCCGGATCGACCATGGTGACCTCCTCATCGATTCCGCTCGCTGCCCGAACCGCATTCGTGTCATCGATCTGCGTCGCATCGTTGGGTTGACGCTCGTCGTTTTGCCAGGGGTGGCAGCCCTCCCCTACTCACCGGACAGGTTTCCCTGCGCCGGCCGTTCTCGAACCAGGACTTCCGATAACGGGCGTCTGGGTGTGGGCGACGGTTC
>NZ_JAAOQS010000172.1:0-11937 GCF_011603105.1 Rhodococcus sp. A14
TGTTGCCGGCGCCGGGCGTAGAGGTCGATACGCGGGTGTTGTCGGGGTTCGTGGGGGAGCGGTTGCCGGGGTACATGGTGCCGTCGGCGATCGTGGTGTTGGAGTCGTTGCCGCTGACCCCGGCGGGGAAACTCGACCGCAACGCCCTGCCCGCACCGGTATTCGCCGCACGCTCGGCCGACATCGTGCGCCCGAAAACGGTCACCGAGGAGATACTCCTCGGGATCTTCCGTGACGTCCTCGGCCTCCCCGAACTGAGCGTCGACACCAGCTTCTTCGAACTCGGCGGCAACTCGCTGATGGCCACCCAGGTCGTGTCCCGCGTGAACGCCGCCCTCAGTGTGCGGATCGGGGTCCGGGACCTGTTCCAGTCGCCGTCGGTGTCGCAGCTAGCCGTCGCCGCGGCGAACACGAGCCCGCAACCCGACCCGCGGCCGGTGCTCGAAGCACGGCAACGACCCGACCGCGTGCCGCTGTCCGTCGCGCAGCAACGCATGTGGTTCCTCAACCAGTTCGACACGGCATCGCCCGCCTACAACCTGCCGATCGCGTTGAGGCTCACCGGCCCACTCGACCGCAATGCCCTGCGAGCGGCGCTCGACGACGTCCAGGAACGTCACGAAGCGCTGCGCACCGTCTTCCCCGACACCCCTGACGGACCCCACCAGCTGATCATGCCCGCCGTGAGTGTGCTGGCAGGCGACGATCCGATCGACGTCGACGCGGATTCGCTCACCGCCGCGGTGACGGCACTCGGCGGTGCCGGATTCGACCTCACCATCGACAGACCGCTGCGCGCCGGGCTGTTCCGTGAGGCACCCCACCGGCACGTTCTCGTCCTCGTGGTTCATCACATCGCCGCCGACGGCTGGTCGATGACGCCGCTGGCCGCCGACGTGATGGTCGCGTACGCGGCGCGGGCAGCCGGTCACGCACCTACCTGGGCACCGCTCCCGGTGCAGTACGCCGACTACAGCCTCTGGCAGCGGGACCTACTGGGTTCGGAAGACGACCCGAACAGCCTGTCCGCCAGGCAGATCGCCCACTGGCAGGCGGCGCTCACCGGTGTGCCGCCACTGATCGAGCTGCCCACCGACCGGACACGGCCCGCCGAGATGTCCCACCGGGGCGGGCGTGTCGAGTTCACGATCCCGGCCGACGTGCACGGGCGTCTCGTCGATCTCGCACAGAGCACCGGCACGACGCCGTTCATGGTGACGCACGCCGCGCTGGCGGTGCTGCTCCGCCGTCTCGGCGCCGGATCGGACATCGTGATCGGCACACCCGTCGCGGGACGCGGCGAGGAAGCGCTCGACCACCTCGTCGGCATGTTCGTCAACACCCTCGTGCTCCGCACGACCGTCGACCCCGGCGACACGTTCGGTGACGTACTCGCCCGCACCCGCGACGCCGACCTCGCCGCGTTCCAGCACGGCGACGTCCCGTTCGAGCGCCTCGTGGAGGTGCTCAGCCCCGCCCGGTCGTCGGCACACCACCCGCTCTTCCAGGTGATGCTCACCTTCCAGAACACGGCGAACACCCGGGTGGAACTCGACGGACTCGAGGTCGATGCCGCCGAGATCGACGTCCACGTGGCGAAGTTCGACCTACAACTCACCGTCGTCGAGCAGTTCGACTCCGCCGGCGTCCCCGCCGGGCTGGCCGTGCAACTGTCCTATGCGACAGACCTGTTCGACGAGGACACCGCCGTGTCGATCGGCGAACGGTTCGGCCGGCTCCTCGACGCGGTCGTCGACAACCCGCCGGTCTCGGTCGGCGACATCGACCTGCTCGACGCGGACGAGCGGTCCGCCCTCGCGGCGGCCAACGCAACGCACCACCCCGTGCCGGCGGACACCCTGGTGTCGTTGTTCGCGGCTCAGGCCGCCGCCACTCCCGACGCCGTGGCGCTGGTATTCGAGGACCGGTGGCTGACCTACGCCGAATTCGACAAGCACACCGACCGCCTCGCCCGCTACCTGATCGGAATCGGAGTGGGACCGGAGTCCGTCGTCGCGGTCGGGATACGCCGATCACTCGATCTGCTCGTCGCCATCTACGCGATCGTGAAGGCAGGAGCCGCATACCTGCCGATCGATCCCGATCACCCCGCCGAGCGCACCGCATACGTGCTCGACACCGCCCAGCCGGTGTGCGTGCTGACGCGCGCCGACGACACCACCTTCAGCACCGCGGCACCGGTGGTGAACGTCGACACCCTCGACCTCCCCGACGAGGACTCGGCACCGATCTCCACCACGCTCACCGCCGACAACACGGCGTACGTGATCTTCACGTCCGGGTCGACGGGCCGGCCGAAGGGCGTCGCCGTCACCCACGGTGCGATCGTGAACCGCCTGCAGTGGATGCAGCACGAATACCGGCTGACTTCGGACGACGCGGTGATGCAGAAGACTCCGGTGACGTTCGACGTGTCGGTGTGGGAGCTGTTCTGGCCGCTGCAGGTCGGTGCCACGCTGGTGATCGCCGCACCGGACGGACACCGCGACCCCGACTACCTCGCCACCCTCATCCGTCGGCACCGCATCACCACGATGCACTTCGTGCCGTCTATGTTGTCGGTGTTCACTGCCGAACCTGCTGCGGCGCAGTGCGATTCGTTGCGGTTGGTGTTCTGTTCGGGGGAGGCGTTGACGCCGGAGCAGGTGTCGCGGTTCCGGTCGGTCAGTCGTGCGGATCTGCACAACTTGTACGGGCCGACGGAGGCGGCGGTCGACGTCACGTACTGGGAAACCGGTGCGGCGGACACGGTGACGGTGCCGATCGGGCGTCCGGTGTGGAACACGCAGTTGCATGTGCTCGATGCCCGGTTGCATCCGGTGCCGAACGGGGTGGCGGGAGAGTTGTATCTGGCGGGGGATCAGCTGGCGCGGGGATATCTGAATCGTCCGGATCTGTCGGCGGACCGGTTCGTGGCGAACCCGCACGTGGCGGGTGGGCGGATGTACCGCACGGGTGATCTGGTGCGTCGCCGCCGCGACGGTGCGTTGGAGTATGTGGGGCGGACGGATTTCCAGGTGAAGTTGCGCGGTCAGCGGATCGAGTTGGGGGAGATCGAGACCGCGCTCGAGACCCATCCAGATGTGTCGCAGGCGGTCGTGGTGGTGCACCGCGACGACCGCGGCGAAGAGGCCCTCGTCGCCTACACGGTCGGGGCCGTGGACGTCGCGGCGACCGATCTCCGCGACCACCTTGCCCGGGTTCTCCCCTCGTACATGATCCCGGTGCACGTCGTGCACCTCGACACACTGCCGCTGTCGGTGAACGGCAAACTCGACCGCAAGGCCCTGCCCGCGCCGAATCTCGACGCGGCGACCACCGACTACGTGGCACCGCGGACGCCCGCCGAGATGATCGTGGCCGGTGTGTTCACCGAGATCCTGGGGGTCGAGCGGGCCGGCGTCCACGACCACTTCTTCGACCTCGGCGGCAACTCGCTCGTCGCCACCCGACTCGTGTCGCGACTGCGCACGGCGCTCGGCGTCCCGGTGTCGCTGCGCGACGTCTTCGATGCGCCGACCGTCGGCGCGCTCGCGCAACGGTACGAGGGCGTCGACCGAGACACGAACCCCTCGAGTCCCGCACTGGCCCCGCAGCTGCGGCCGGAGCGGGTGCCGTTGTCGCCCGCCCAGCAGCGGGTGTGGTTCCTCAACCAGTTCGATACCTCGAGCCCCGTCTACAACCTGCCTCTCGCCGTGCGGTTCTCGGGTGACCTCGACGTCACGGCACTGAACCGCGCGCTCCGTGACGTGCTGAACCGGCACGAATCGCTGCGCACCGTCTTCCCCGGCTCAGACACGGGACCCTGGCAGCGCATCCTCGACGCCCACGACGTCGACCTCGGCCTCACCGTCGTCGAGGCCCGGGAGGCCGACCTCGACAACTCGATCCGGACGTTCGCCCTCACCGGCTTCGACGTCAGCACCGAGATTCCCGTGCGCGCGCAACTGCTGCGCGTCCGGGACGACGAGCACGTGCTGACCCTCGTGGTGCACCACATCGCCGCCGACGGATGGTCGTTCGCGCCGCTGTCCCGCGACCTGATGCTCGCGTACGCCGCGCACAGCGGTGGCCACGAGCTACAGTGGACGCCGCTGCCGGTGCAGTACGCCGACTACACACTCTGGCAACGAGAACTCCTCGGCGAGGAGGACGACCCGAACTCCCGTTCCGCCCGCCAACTCTCCTACTGGGGAACCGCGCTGGCCGGGCTGCCGGACAGCATCGACCTGCCCACAGACCGACCCCGACCCGCCGTCGCGTCGAAACACGGCGCGACCCTGTCGTGGGAGGTCTCCGCGGAACTGCACCAACGCCTGCTCACCCTGGCCCGCACCCAGAACGCCACCCTGTTCATGGTCGCGCACTCGGCCCTGTCGGTACTGCTCAGCAGGCTCGGCGCGACCACCGACATCGCGATCGGCACGCCCGTCGCCGGACGCGGCGAACGCGAACTCGACGACCTGGTCGGCATGTTCGTCAACACCCTCGTCCTCCGCGCACAGGTGGACCCGGCATCGTCGTTCACCGCACTGCTGCAGCAGGTCCGCGACGTGGACCTCACCGCGTTCGCCCACGTGGATGTGCCGTTCGAACGTCTCGTGGAGCATCTGAACCCTACCCGCACGGCAGCCCACCACCCGCTGTTCCAGGTCGCGCTGTTCTTCCAGAACCACGCACCCGCACACCTCGAACTCCCCGGCCTGTCGGTGTCGAGCGAACCGGTCCTCCCCGACGTCGCCGCGTTCGACCTGCAACTCGTCCTCACCGACACCCACGGCGCCGACGGCAGCCCCGGCCCCATCGCCGCCGAATTCAATTACGCCACTGAACTGTTCGACGAGAGCACGATCCGCTCGTTCGGTGCACAGTTCGTCCGGATCCTCGAGGCGGTCACTGATGCACCGCAGACGCCGGTCGGCGACATCGCGATCGCCGACCCGACTGCGCGCCTCCGGGAACTGGCCGGGTGGAACGCCACGGACCACGAGGTTCCCGTCGCCACCCTGCCGGATCTGTTCGATGCGCAGGTGGCGCGCACACCCGGCGCGACGGCCCTGGTCTTCGACAGCGTTTCCCTGACCTACGCCGAGCTGGACGAGCGGGCGAATCGGCTCGCCCGGTATCTCGTGTCGTGCGGTGTGGGGCCCGAATCACGGGTCGCGCTGGCGATGCGGCGCTCGCTGGACCTCGTGGTGGGAATGTACGCCGTCGTCAAGGCGGGCGGCGCGTACGTGCCCGTCGACCCCGATCACCCCGCCGACCGCATCGGGTACGTGCTGCAGTCCGCCGGGCCGATCCGCGTCCTGACCACCACCGTGGATCAGCCCGCACCTCGGTCCGGCGTGGACGTGGTCACCATCGACGACCTCGACCTGACCGACTTCTCCGGCGCGTGCGTCACCGATGCCGATCGGGCGTATCCCCTGCGCGCGGACAACACCGCCTACGTCATCTACACGTCCGGGTCGACCGGTAAGCCGAAGGGTGTGGCGGTGCCGCACGCGGGCATCGTGAACCAGTTGGTGTGGATGCAGTCGGAGTACCCGCTCACCGCGCGGGATGTGGTGTTGCAGAAGACGGCGACGACGTTCGACGTGTCGGTGTGGGGGTTCTTCTGGCCGTTGCAGGTCGGTGCGGCGATGGTGTTGGCGAGTCCGGACGGGCACCGGGACCCGGGGTATCTGGCGGAGGTGATCGACGCGCAGGGGGTGACGGTCACCGATTTCGTGCCGTCGATGTTGGATGTGTTCGTTGCGTCGGTACCTTCCGGCTCGTGTTCGAGTCTGCGGCATGTGTTCGTGATCGGTGAGGCGCTTTCCCCCGAAACCGCAAGTCGGTTCCGGGCGCTGTCGTCTGCCGGGTTGCACAATCTGTACGGGCCGACGGAGGCCGCGGTGTCGGTGACGTACTGGGAGACGTCGGACGCCGACGACACGACTGTGCCGATCGGTGTGCCGGAGTGGAACACTCACGCGTACGTGCTCGATTCGCGGTTGCATCCGGTCCCGGTGGGGGTGCCGGGGGAGCTCTACCTCGGTGGCATCCAGTTGGCGCGGGGGTATCTGGGCCGGGTGGATTTGACGTCGGATCGGTTCGTGGCGAATCCGTTCGGTGATACCGGGGCGCGGATGTACCGGACGGGTGATCTGGTGCGGCGTCGGAGGGACGGGGTGCTCGAGTACATCGGGCGTACCGATTTCCAGGTGAAGTTCCGTGGTCAGCGGATCGAGTTGGGTGAGATCGAGGCGGTGTTGCGGTCGCATCCGGAGGTGACCGGTGCTGCGGTCCTCGTCTACTCGGATGCCGCGACGGGTGATCATCTCGTGGCGTATGTGGTTTCCGCGCCCGGTCGCGCTGTCGACGCCGCGGACCTGCGCCGGCACGCAGCGGGTGCGCTTCCGGCGTACATGCTGCCGTCGGTCGTGGTGCTGCTCGACGAGTTCCCGCTGAACACGAGCGGGAAACTGGACCGCACGGCCCTCCCCGCGCCGGAGTTCTCCTCGGCTGCAGGTGAATACATCGCACCGTCCACGAGTGTCGAGCACTCCGTCGCCGCGGTGTTCGGCACGGTGCTCGGACTCGACCGGGTGAGCGTCCACGACAGTTTCTTCGACCTCGGCGGCAACTCCCTGATCGCCACCCAGCTGGTGTCCCGGATCCGCAGCGAACTCGACGTGCCGCTCGCGGTGCGGGACCTGTTCGAGTCGCCGACCGTCGCAGAACTCGCGGCCCGACTGTCGCAGTCGGACAGTGCGGACACTCGACCGGCACTGACGCGGCGCGAGCGGCCGGAACAGGTTCCGTTGTCGCCGGCCCAGCAGCGCATGTGGTTCCTCAACCAGTTCGACCCGTCGTCTCCGGCCTACAACCTGCCGTTCGCGGTGCGGTTCACCGGGGCACTCGACCGGGCGGCACTCGAGGCGGCCATCGCAGACCTGATCGAACGCCACGAAACGCTGCGCACGGTGTTCCCGGATTCGGCGACCGGTCCGCACCAGGTCGTGCGCGACACCGCCGACGCACCAGTGAATCTGTCGGTCGCCGCCGTCGGTGAGGACGACCTGGAGACCGTCCTCGGACGATTCTTCACCACAGGTTTCGACGTCACGACCGACCTGCCCGTCCGCGTCACGCTGATCCGGGTGGGCGCCAACGACCACGTGCTGGCACTGGTGGTGCACCACATCTCCGGCGACGGCTGGTCGATGGCACCGATGGTGCGCGACGTGATGATCGCGTACGCGGCCCGCACACGGGGAGAGTGCCCCACCTGGACGGCGCTTCCCGTGCAGTACGCCGATTACGCCCTCTGGCAACGTGACCTGCTCGGCGAGGAATCCGACCCCGACTCGGTCGCGGCCCGGCAACTCGACTTCTGGGCGAACACCCTCGCGGGTGTTCCCGAGGAGCTGGATCTCCCGACGGACCGGCCGCGACCCGCGGAGCAGTCGTACCGCGGTCGGCACGTCGACTTCGCCGTCGACGCGTCGACGCACCGCGCGTTGGCTGCGCTCGCACAGTCCCGGCGGGCCACGCTGTTCATGGCGGTGCACACGGCGCTCGCCGTCCTGCTCGGGCGTCTCAGCGCCTCCTCGGACGTCACCATCGGCACACCCGTCGCGGGCCGCGGCGAACGCGAACTCGACGATCTGATCGGCATGTTCGTCAACACGGTGACCCTGCGGACCCCCGTCGATCCGGGTTCGGCGTTCACCGACCTGCTCGACCATGTCCGGGACGTGGATCTCGCGGCGTTCTCCCACGCCGACGTCCCGTTCGAACGGCTGGTGGAGGTCCTCAGCCCCACCCGGCACGCTGCCCGCCACCCGTTGTTTCAGGTGATGCTCACCTTCCAGAACCTCGAGCAGACCACACTCGAACTCGACGGACTCACACTGCGCGGACTCGACACCGACATCGACGTCGCGAAATTCGATCTGCACCTCACCCTCGTCGAGCGGTTCGACGCCGACGGCGATCCCGACGGGATCACCGCGCAACTGACCTACGCCTCGGACCTGTTCGACGAGGCCACGGCTGCCGCCATCGCCGCCCGATTCACCGCGATCCTCGATGCCGTCACCACGGACTCGGGCACGCGTGTCGGCGACATCGAATTGCTGGACGCCGGCGAGAGCGCCGCACTGACGCACTGGAACTCGACCAACCACGACGTTCCCGTCGCCACCCTGCCGGATCTGTTCGATACACAGGTGGCGCGGACTCCGGGTGCGACGGCGGTGGTGTTCGAGGACGCTGCGCTCACGTATGCGGAGTTCGATGCCCGGGTGAACCGGTTGGCGCGGTATCTGGTCGCGTGCGGTGTGGGGCCGGAGTCGCGGGTGGTGCTGGCGATGCGGCGTTCGCTCGACCTGGTGGTGGGGATGTATGCGGTGGTGAAGGCCGGGGGTGCGTATGTGCCGGTCGATCCGGATCATCCGGTCGATCGCATCGGGTACGTGCTCGACTCGGCG
This sequence comes from Rhodococcus sp. A14, assembly GCF_011603105.1. Taxonomy (NCBI): domain Bacteria; kingdom Bacillati; phylum Actinomycetota; class Actinomycetes; order Mycobacteriales; family Nocardiaceae; genus Rhodococcus; species Rhodococcus sp. A14. Next base: position 8,499 of record NZ_JAAOQS010000172.1, read on the forward strand.
CAGCCGGTGTGTGTGCTGAGCACGTCCGCCGATCGCGGCGATCTTCCCGCCATGTTCCCGGTGATCGAAGTCGACGCGCTGGACCTGTCGGAATTCGGGTCGCATCCGATCACCGATGCCGACCGGGTCGCTCCGTTGCGCCCGTCCAATACCGCCTACGTCATCTACACGTCCGGGTCGACCGGTAAGCCGAAGGGTGTGGCGGTGCCGCACGCGGGCATCGTGAACCAGTTGGTGTGGATGCAGTCGGAGTACCCGCTCACCGCGCGGGATGTGGTGTTGCAGAAGACGGCGACGACGTTCGACGTGTCGGTGTGGGGGTTCTTCTGGCCGTTGCAGGTCGGTGCGGCGATGGTGTTGGCGAGTCCGGACGGGCACCGGGACCCGGGGTATCTGGCGGAGGTGATCGACGCGCAGGGGGTGACGGTCACCGATTTCGTGCCGTCGATGTTGGATGTGTTCGTTGCGTCGGTACCTTCCGGCTCGTGTTCGAGTCTGCGGCATGTGTTCGTGATCGGTGAGGCGCTTTCCCCCGAAACCGCAAGTCGGTTCCGGGCGCTGTCGTCTGCCGGGTTGCACAATCTGTACGGGCCGACGGAGGCCGCGGTGTCGGTGACGTACTGGGAGACGTCGGACGCCGACGACACGACTGTGCCGATCGGTGTGCCGGAGTGGAACACTCACGCGTACGTGCTCGATTCGCGGTTGCATCCGGTCCCGGTGGGGGTGCCGGGGGAGCTCTACCTCGGTGGCATCCAGTTGGCGCGGGGGTATCTGGGCCGGGTGGATTTGACGTCGGATCGGTTCGTGGCGAATCCGTTCGGTGATACCGGGGCGCGGATGTACCGGACGGGTGATCTGGTGCGGCGTCGGAGGGACGGGGTGCTCGAGTACATCGGGCGTACCGATTTCCAGGTGAAGTTCCGTGGTCAGCGGATCGAGTTGGGTGAGATCGAGGCGGTGTTGCGGTCGCATCCGGAGGTGACCGGTGCTGCGGTCCTCGTCTACTCGGATGCCGCGACGGGTGATCATCTCGTGGCGTATGTGGTTCCCGCCTCCGGTCGTGCTGTCGACGCCGCGGCATTGCGTGCGTACGCGTCCGGAGCATTGCCCTCGTACATGCTGCCGTCGGTCGTGGTGCTGCTCGACGAGTTCCCGCTGAACACGAGCGGGAAACTGGACCGCACGGCCCTCCCGGATCCCGAATTCGGCTCGAATGCAACCGAATACGTGGCACCCCGCAACGAGGTGGAGCAGAGGGTCGCGGACGTGTTCGCCGACGTCCTCGACGCCGGCCGGATCGGTGTGCACGACAGCTTCTTCGACCTCGGCGGCAATTCGCTGTCCGTCACCCGGGTGACCGCGCGCATCACCGAGGCGACCGGAACCCGGCTGTCGGTTCGTGACGTGTTCGATGCGCCCACCGTGGCCGCACTGGCGTTGCGCATCGACTCCACCACGAGTGCGGTGCGCCCGGGCCTGACTGCAGTGACCCGGCCCGCCCGCATCCCGCTGTCGCTCGCGCAGCAGCGCATGTGGTTCCTCAACCAGTTCGACGCCGACTCCCCGGCCTACAACCTGCCGTTCGCGGTGCGGCTGTCCGGCGCGATCGACACCGCAGCGTTGGCGGTGGCGTTCGACGACGTCGTCGAACGCCACGAAACGCTGCGCACGGTGTTCCCGGACGGCGGGGACGGCCCCGAGCAGATCGTGCTGCCCGCCTCCGACGTCTCTGTGACACTGCAGCCGGTCGACGTCACCGAAACCGACCTCCTCGGCCGAATGCTGGCGTTCGCGTCCCGCGGATTCGACGTCACCGCGGAGACACCCATACGGGCCACGCTGTTCCGCACGTCGCCCACCGAGCACGTCCTGGCGATCTCGCTGCACCACATCGCGGCCGACGGCTGGTCGTTCGGACCCCTCGGCCGCGACGTCATGGTTGCCTACGCGGCCCGCGCCGACGGTCATGCCCCGCAATGGGCGCCGCTCGAGGTCCAGTACGCCGACTACAGCGTGTGGCAGCGGGAGGTGCTCGGCAGCGAGGACGACGCCGAATCCGTCATGTCCGCCCAACTCGGATACTGGACGCACACACTCGCAGGCGTGCCCGACGCACTGCGCCTGCCCTTCGACCGGCCGCGTCCGGCTCAGCCGACGTACGCCGGGCGATCGGTGGGCTTCGGCATCGATCCCGAAACCCACTGCGGCATCCAGCGACTGGCCCGGGAACACGGGGCCACCACGTTCATGGTGGCCCACGCCGCATTTGCGCTGCTCCTGGGACGTCTGTCGGCCACCGACGACGTCGCGATCGGCACCCCGATCGCCGGACGCGGCGAACGCGCTCTCGACGACCTGGTCGGCATGTTCGTCAACACCCTCGTCCTGCGCACCGCCGTTCGCAGCGAAGACAGCTTCGCCGAGTTGCTCCACACGGTGCGCGACACCGACCTCGCGGCGTTCGCCCACGCGGACGTCCCGTTCGAGCGGCTGGTCGACGTGCTCGCCCCGACGCGCACCCCGGCCCATCATCCGATCTACCAGGTTGCGCTGTCGATGAACCCGGTACAGGCGGACGAGTACGAACTGCCGGGATTGCGGATCGGCGTCGAGGACGTGGATCCGGGGGTCGCCAAGATCGACCTCCAGTTGACGTTGGGCGAGAATCTCGACGACACCGGTGCACCGTCCGGGATCCGTGCCGAATTCACCTACGCCACCGACCTGTTCGACGAGTCCACCGTCCGCGACCTCGCGTGGCGACTGCAGCGGATTCTCGAGGCCGTGATCTCCGACCCGGGCACCGCAGTCGGTGATCTCGACCTACTCCATGACACGGAACGGGCAGCTCTCGTCCCGGCAACGGGCAGGCCCGGACTCGCACCGGTCACCGTGCCGGATCTGCTCGCGGGTGCTGTGCGCAGCAACCCGGACGGCGATGCCCTCGTTGCCCCGACAGCGGTCGGTGTGTCCGCGGGCGAAACCAGCACGCTCACGTACCGGGAATTGGACGCAGAATCGAACCGCCTGGCGCGACTGCTCGCCGCCATGCAGGTCGGCCCGGAGGTTTCCGTGGCGTTGGCGTTGCCCCGCTCCCGGGAGTCCGTCGCCGCAACCTGGGCGGTGGCGAAGGCGGGGGCGGCGTTCGTTCCGGTGGATCCGGGTTATCCGTTCGAGCGGATCGCGTTCATGCTGGAGGATTGTGGGGCGCCGATCGGGATCACCACGGCCGCGTTGCGGGAGGGTTTGCCCGACGCGACCCAGTGGATCGTGCTCGACGACGCGGAGTTTGTGTCTGCCGTTGCCTCGTATCCGGCGGATGCGGTCACCGACGCCGACCGCGCGGGTGTGTTGTCGGTGGATCATCCGGCGTATGTGATTTACACCTCGGGGTCGACGGGTCGGCCGAAGGGTGTGGCGGTCACGCATCGGGGTG
>NZ_JAAOQS010000173.1:0-11544 GCF_011603105.1 Rhodococcus sp. A14
CGTCGGGAAGGTCGAAGAGTTCCGGACCCGATTCCCCCGCGAACACCCGGAGTTCCGGCCGCAGCCGGTCCAGGACCTCACCGAGCCGGGTCAGTCCCGACCAGGCCTGGGCGTCCCGCGCGCTCGCGGGGCCGAACGCGGCGAGGTAGCGCAACAGCATCGTGTCGATGGACGGCGCGGCGGACAGTGGACGACCCACCCACGACTCCAGCGTCGACAGCGCCGGCTGCCCCGACCTGCCCCACAGCCCGCGCGGCGGAACCTGGACCATCGGGACCAGTCCCCGCACCCCGTGGGCGAGCGCGGCGCCGTCGCGGCCGGGGAACCGCTCCTCGAGCAGGGGCCGCATCTGCGATTGCGTGCGGGGTTCGTCACGCACCAGTTCGCGTCCCGCGGCGGCGAGGGCGCCGAGGTCGATCCCGTCGAGACTCGACCGGTACTGCGTGTTGGTGTGGAGGTCGCGGTCGAGCAGCGGTTGCGTCAGCGGACGGAACGAGAGCGCGTCCGAGGACGACAGGGCGAACACCGTCCCGCGCATCGCGACGATCCGCACCACCGCGCGTTTCTCGATGAGGTCCGACAGCGACTCGGCGCGGAATCGTGTCAACCGCGCCCACAGTGCGAAGTACGGCGGGGCCGGAGCCTGGGCCTGCAGTCCGCAGAGGTGCTCGATCATGTCGAGGGCGGACGCGTCCGAACGGCTCAGCAGCGATTGCCGGGCCAGTGTCGCCCTGCCCAGCGCTCGATTCGACATGCGGTCGGACCCCACCGTGAACCCCTTCGTTAGTTAGCCCCAGTACCGTATTTGATTACGCCCGTTCACCGACCCCTCCAGGAGGACCCCATGGCCGCCGGATCGACCACCGCAGCCAGGGCTCTCCTGCCCGTCATGTGCTTCGTCGTGATGATTGTCGCCGTTCTGCAGACGTTGGTGGTGCCGATCGTCGGGACCATCGGTGCGCAACTCGACGTCGGCCCCACCGCCGTCGGCTGGCTCCTCACCGCGAACCTCCTCGCGGCCGCCACCGCGACACCCGTCCTCGGCCGCCTCGCCGATCTCCGCGGCAAACGACCCGTCCTGCTCGGTGTGCTCGTGGTCGTCCTGCTCGGCTCCCTGATCGGTGCGCTGTCGACGTCCGTGGGAGTGCTGATCTTCGCCCGCGTGCTCCAGGGCGTGTCGTTCGCGCTGTTCCCCATCGGCATCGCGGTCCTGCGTGACGAACTTCCCGCCGAGAAGCTGACCGGGGCGATGGGGATCTTCTCCGGCACCCTCGGATTCGGCGGATGCTTCGGCATCGTCCTCACCGGTGTGCTGGTCTCCGACGGCGCCGACTTCCACCGCATCTTCTGGCTGTCGTCGGCCATCACCGCCGCCGGACTCGTCCTCGCCTGGATCGCCATCCCCCGCCGCCCGCGCGTCGGCACGGGTTCCATCGACTGGATCGGCGCGGCCGGTCTCGCCGCCGGCCTGGTCCTCGTCCTGCTGCCGCTCGCCGAGGGCGGAACCTGGGGCTGGACGTCGCCCGTCACCATCGTCAGCGGAATCGCCGGAATCCTGGTCCTGATCGGCTGGTTCCTCTACGAACGCAGGATCACGGACCCACTCGTCGCGCCCCGGCTGCTGACCAACCCACCCGTCCTCGTCACCCACCTGTCCGCGCTCGTGGTCGGCATGTCGATGTTCGTGATGTTCCTGGGCAGCTCGTACTTCGTCCAGACCCCGCGCGCGGTGGCCGGATACGGCTTCGGGGCCACCGTCCTCGAGGCCAGCACCGTGTACCTGCTGCCGGGCGCGATCAGCGGCGTCCTCGCCTCGATCCTCAGCGGGAAACTGATCCACCGCTTCGGTTCCCGTGCCGTCCTCATCGCCGCGAGCGTCGTCGGCGTCAGCGGTTTCGTCGTGTTCGTCTTCGCCCACGACCGCACGTGGGAAGTCATCGCGGCCATCCTGCTGGTCAACACGTACATCAGCCTCGCCTACGCGTCGCTGCCGTCGCTGCTCGTGGCCGAGGTCCGGCAGGACGAGACCGGCGTCGCGAACAGCATCAACTCCATCGCCCGGTCCGTGGGCAGTTCATTCGCCAGTGCGCTGCTCGCGACCCTGCTCGCCGGCATCACCATCGACGGAACGGACGTCCCGACCGAATCGGCGTACGTGATCGCGTTCGTCGTCGGCGCGACCGCGGCCGCCCTCGCCGGGCTGCTGCCGTTCTTCGGGATCACGCGCACCACCCGCACCCCGTCCGACGAGGAGGAGGACGAGGTCCACGCGACCGCCCTCGCGGCCGAATGGGGCACGGTCGGTGGCCTCGGCGGAGCGAACACCAGAGGTTCGGGTGAGCGCTCCGGTCAGAGCGTGAGGTTGGCTCCCGAGTCCTGATCGAACAGGGCGATCTTCGCCCGGTCGAACCACAATTCCACCGGCCTGCCGTGCGCCGCGGACGATTCGGTCGACAACCGGGCGACCAGCTGCCCGCCGCCTGCGACCGCGGTCCCCGAGTCGGCGGCGAGCTCCTCGAGTTCCCGGGAGGTCACCTGCGGTCCCTCGGCCGTGAAATAGGCGTACTTGTCCGAACCCATCGACTCGAGCACCTCGACGTTGGCCGTGAACGTGGCACCGGCCGCCCTCTGCCCCTCGTCCACGAGCCCCACGTCCTCGAAGTGCTCGGGCCGGATCCCGACGACGACGTCCTTCGCCGTGTTCGACGACCCGATCGTGTCGCGTGTCTCCGGAGGCAGTGTGAACTCGCCGAGCGGCGTCGACACCCCGTCGGCAGTGAGCTGCCCCGGGAAGAAGTTCATCGACGGCGAGCCGATGAACCCGGCGACGAACAGGTTGTTCGGGTGGTCGTACAGATCCTGCGGCGCCCCGATCTGCTGGACCACGCCGCCCCGCAGCACCACCACCCGATCGCCGAGGGTCATCGCCTCGGTCTGGTCGTGCGTGACGTACACCGTGGTGGTGCCGAGTCGCTGTTGCAGCCGGGCGATCTCGGTGCGCATCTGGACGCGGAGTTTGGCGTCGAGGTTCGACAGCGGCTCGTCCATCAGGAACGCCTTGGGGCTGCGGACGATCGCCCGGCCCATCGCGACCCGCTGCCGCTGTCCGCCCGACAGATTGGCCGGTTTGCGATCGAGGTGCTGGGTGAGGTCGAGGATCTTGGCGGCGTCGTCCACCTTCGCCGCGATGTCCGACTTCGACATCTTCGCCAGGGTGAGCGGGAACGCGATGTTCTGCCGCACCGTCATGTGCGGGTACAGCGCGTACGACTGGAACACCATCGCGATGTCGCGGTCCTTCGGCGCCTTCTCGTTGACCCGCTCCCCCGCGATGCGCAGTTCACCGGACGAGATGTCCTCCAGCCCGGCGATCATGTTGAGAGTGGTCGACTTTCCGCAACCGGACGGTCCGACCAGAATGATGAATTCGCCGTCGGCGATCGTGATGTCGACGTCGCTCACCGCCTTGGCGCCGTCCGGGTACAGCTTCGTCACCTTGTCGAGCACGATTTCGGCCACAGAATTATCCCTTCACTGCGCCGGAGGTCAGACCGGCCACGATGCGTCGTTGGAAGAACAGCACGAAGATGATGATCGGGATCGTGATCACCATTGCGGCCGCGGCGATCGAGCCCGTCGGCTCCTCGAACTGGGAGGCGCCGGTGAAGTTCGCGATCGCGGCCGGCGCGGTGATGGACCGTTCCGTCGAGGTCAGCGAGATCGCGAACAACAGGTCGTTCCAGCAGAAGATGAAGACCAGGATCGCGGCGGTGACGATGCCCGGTGCCGCCAGCGGTGCCACGACCTTCCGGAACGCCTGCGCCGGAGTGGCGCCGTCCATCTTGGCCGCCTTCTCGAGCTCCCAGGGAATCTCCTTGAAGAAGGCCGACAACGTGTAGATGGCCAGCGGGAGGGCGAACGTGATGTACGGGAGGATCAGACCCGCCCAGGTGTCGAACAGCCCCAGTCTGCGCTCGATGTCGAACAGCGGGCTCACCAGGGAGATCTGGGGGAACATCGCGATCAGCAGGGCCACACCGACCAGCAGCTTCTTGCCCGGGAAGTCCAGCCGGGCAATGGCGTAGGCGGCCATGGTGCCGATGACGACGGCGATCACGGTGGAGATGAGGCCGATGCCGATGGAGTTGATCAGCGCACTGGTGAACGCGTTGGTCTGGAAGATCCCGCGATAATTGTCGAGTGTCCACTTCTGCGGAATGAACTTACCGTCCTTGATCGTTCCCGCGGGTTTGAACGACAGGCTGGCGATCCACAGCACCGGGACCAGTGCGTAGAGCAGGACGAGCAGGTTGACCACGGACCAGCTGATCTTGCGGCGAGGTGTGTCGACGACGGCCATGGCTATCGGTTTCCTTCCGTGTCGGACCCGGGAGCCGAGGCGCCGAACAGCTTGATGAACACGAACGCGAGCAGTGCGACGCAGAGGAAGATCAGGACGCTGATCGCCGAGCCGATACCGAGGTTGAACGCCTTGAACAGGTTGTCGTAGCCGAGGATCGACAACGATCCGGTGTCGTTGGCGCCCTTGGTGAGGACGTAGATGTTGTCGAAGATCCGGAACGCGTCGAGGGTGCGAAACAACAGCGCCACGAGGATCGCGGGTTTCATCAGCGGCAGGATGATCCGCACCAGCCGCGTCCACGCCCCGGCGCCGTCGACCTGCGCGGCCTTGAGGAGGTCGTCGGGAACGAGGGCCAGTCCGGCGAGCAGCAGCAGCGCCATGAACGGCGTCGTCTTCCACACCTCGGCGAGCACGATGATCGCCAGCGACGGAATCTGCTGCGTCAGCGGGGCGCTGCCGTCGGGCAGCAGGTTGGCGAGATACCCGGTGCCCGGGGTCCACGCGTAGTACCAGCTGTATGCGGCGGCCACGGTGACGATGCCGTACGGGATCAGCACCACCGTCCGCACGATGCCCTTCCCGACCAGTGTCCGGTGCATCACGAGCGCCAGGATCAGGCCCAGGACGAACTCGATGACCACCGACACGACCGTGATGCCCACCGTCACCGCGAAGGCCTGCCACCAGTACGCGTCCGACAGCACCGACACGTAGTTCGCGAGGCCCACGAATTTGCGGTCGTCGGGAAACCGGAGGTCGTAACGCTGCAGGCTCAGCCACACCGCGTAGACGACGGGGTAGGCCGTGACCGCGACCATGAGGATCGCGGCGGGAGCCACCAACCACAAACCCAGTCGGCGTTCGGCCTTCTTCCCTTCCGAGATCTGCTTCTTCGACGCGACTTTCGGCTCCTCGGCCCGGTCCGCCTGCACGGTTTCGGTCGTCACGGGATCAGCCCTTCCGAGTTGACAGCCTTGCGTACCTGTTCGGCGAGTTCGTCGACGGTGCGCGGCGGGTCGATGTCACCGACCGGATTCAGCGTGTCGGTGATCAGGGTCGAAATGCTCTGGTACGCCGGTGACACCGGGCGGACGGATGCCGTCTCGAGGCTCTCCCGCACCTCACGCCACGCGGGGTACGCCTCCTGGAACGCCGGGTCGTCGTACAGGCTCGCCAACGTCGGCGGCACACCACCGTCGACGGCGTTGTTGCGCTGGTTCTCCTCGTTCCGCAGGCACGACACCGCCTCGAACGCCAGGTCCCGGTGCTGGCTGGTCTTCGCGACCGCGATGTTGAACCCGCCGATCGTCACCTCGGCCGGTCGCCCGGGGATCACCGACGGGTACGGCGCCGGGAGGAAGTTCTGCTGACCGTCGACGGTGAGCACCGTGTTGCCCGTGTCCACAGACGTCGGGTTGCCCTTCTCGTCGATGAACGGCAGGTCCCCCTTCTCGGCGTTCTCGATCATGCCCGGCAGCACGAACGGCCAATTGACCTCGAACGCAGCCTTTCCGCTCTCCATCCCCAGCCGGGACGACGCCTCGTCGCCCTGGGAAACCGACGGGTCGGCACCCTCCGCGGTGGCCACCCGCTTCATGACCTCGAGCGCCTTCAGCGCGGCGTCGCCGTCCGCGACCGTCACGGTGGTCCCGTCCTCGGCGACGACGGACCCGCCCGCGCTCGCGAGCAGGGTGTTGAACCACACCATCAGACCCTCGTACTGCTTGCCCTGCACCCCGATCCAACTGGGCCGGCCCTCCGCCGCGAGGCCCTCCGCAATGTCGATCATCTGATCCCACGTCTGCGGCGGCTGCCCGTCCGGCATGAGGTCCTTGCGGTACCACAGCAACTGGGTGTTGGTGTTCAACGGCGCGGCGTACAGCTGGTCCTGCCACTTCGCGGATTCGAGGGGGCCTTCGAGCGTGCCCTCGCTGACCTCCGCCGCGATGCCGGGTGGGAGCGGCACCGCCCAGCCGGCCTCGGCGAACTCGGCGGTCCACACCACGTCGAGTGTCATGATGTCGAGCGACGTGTCGTTTCCGGTGAGCCGGCGAGCCAGCTGGAGCCGCTGATCGTCCGCGCCCTTCGGCAGCGTGCGCTGCTCCACGGTGTACCGGCCGCCTGCCGCGGCCGTGCAGTTGGCCGCGGCCTCCGCATATTGTTCGGCGCCGTCGGCAGCCGTGTAGAAGCTGAGGACGATGCCCTCTTCGGACGACCCGCACGCAGCCAGCAGGGGAACGGTGAGGACGGCGGCCGCACCGATCAGTCCCCACTTCAGCGAGCGTCCGGGCTTGGTGCGATGCAGCACAGCCGCCTCCTCGAGCGGCCCCTCACGGATCCAGTCGCGGTACGGCTGGGCACGCGGGCCCGCACATTTGTTCCTGCCGGAACGCGCACTCCACCGACAGGTCACGGTTTCGGCGCGGGCCTGGGCCCACGCATTGCGCCGTAAACCTATCCGACATCGTCGGCGAACTGGGTGAAATCGCCGCGAACGTCGCGAATAGGACGCAATCCGTGACCCGGCCGCAACCCGCAGGCCGAGGCGAGAGCGCCGATCAGAGCGCCAGCTTGGCCAGCATGTCCCTGGCCTTCTCCGCCGACTTCGGCTCGCACAGCACGTCGTACCGGCCGGCGACCAGTTGCATCGTCGACGCGAAGTCCCGGGTTCCCCGCGTCGCCGCGTACGGGATCGTCGTGGAGATCAGCCCGAAGATGATCCCGCCGACGATGCCGACCACGAGCGGCGCCAGGAAACCGCCCGTGACGATGCCCAGCAGCAAACCGAAGAACACGCCGAGCCAGGCGCCCGAAACGATGCCCCCGCCAATCACTTTCGCCCAGGTGAGGCGGCCCAGCACCCGCTCGACCTGCATGAGGTTGACACCCACGATGGTGACGTCCTCCACCGAGAATTCCTGATCGGAGAGGTAGTCGACGGCGCGCTGCGCCTCCGCGTAGGTGGGATACGAACCGATGGGCCAGCCCGTGGGGGGTTCCGGCAGAGCCCCACGCCGCGCCCCATTGGACTGTCCGAGTGGATTCGTCATCGTCAGCTGGTCTCCTCGTGTGGTTCTCTCAGGATCGGTCCTGTGACAACCATTCTGCCTGCTGAGGCTATTTCTCGTCGGGTCGCACGAACTCGGTGGTCCGTTTCATACCCGCGGCGCGCCCCTTGGCCGAGATCACGAGCGCCATCTTGCGACTCGCCTCGTCGATCATCTCGTCGCCGAGCATCACGGCACCGCGACCGCCGCCGGCCGCGGAGGTGTGGAACTCGTAGGCGTCCAGGATCAGTTCGGCCCGGTCGTAATCGTCCTGACGGGGGCTGAACACGTCGTTCGCTGCCTCGATCTGGGTGGGATGCAGCACCCACTTGCCGTCGAAGCCGAGCGCGGCCGTGCGCTGCGCCGACCGACGGAACGCCTCCACGTCGCGGATCTGCAGGTAGGGACCGTCGATGGCCTGCACCCCGTGCGCGCGGGCGGCCATCAGGATGGTCATCAGGATGTGGTGGTAGGCGTCGCCGCGGTCGTAGCCGTCCGGCTGCTCCCCGACGACCAGCGTGCGCATGTTGATGCTCGCCATGAAGTCGGCGGGACCGAACACCAGGGTCTGCACGCGGGGGCTGGCCGTCGCGATGGCGTCGATGTTGGTGAGCCCGATCGCATTCTCGATCTGCGGCTCGATTCCGATCCGGCCGACCTCGAGCCCGTTGGCCTTCTCTATCTGGGTCAGCAGCAGGTCGAGGGCCTGAACATGGCTGGCGTCCGGCACTTTCGGCAGCAGGATCGCGTCGAGGTGGGCACCCGCACGTCCCACGACCTCGACGACGTCGGCGTACGTCCACTCGGTGGTCCAGTCGTTGACCCGCACCACCTTGATCTGGTCGCCCCACCCGTCCTCGGCGAGCGCCTCGGCGATAGTGCCGCGCGCTTCCTGCTTCGCGAGCGGTGCCACCGCGTCCTCGAGGTCGAGGAAGATCTCGTCCGCGGGCAGTCCCTTCGCCTTGTCGATCATCTTGCGGCTGCTGCCCGGAACGGCGAGCACCGATCGCCGTGGCCTGTAGACGGAACTCATGACGGACGATCCTCCACTTTCGCAGGTGTTCGATTCCCTGTATTTCTGTACAAGGATCTAGCCTGGCAATCATGGCAGCTGCGAACAAGGTTTTTGCAGCCAGGCTGGCCGGCCTGGTGGTGCTCGGCCCCGATGGGGAGTCGATCGGCCGCGTCCGGGACGTGGTGATCACCGCGCGCGTCGGCCGGCAGCAGCCGCGCGTCCTCGGACTGGTCATCGAATTGTTCACGCGCAAACGCATCTTCGTCCCGATGCTCCGCGTCACCGCCATCGAACCGAGCTCGGTGACACTCACCACCGGCAACGTCAGTCTTCGCCGATTCCAGCAGCGGCCCGGCGAGGTGCTCGCCCTCGCCCAGGTGGCGGATTCCCACGTGCGCGTGGACGACCCGGAACTCGAGGAGCTGCGGGACGCCGACATCATCGTCGTCGATCTGGGCATCGAGCAGACCCGCACCCGGGACTGGGTGGTGTCGAAGGTCGCGGTGCGCGGGCACCGTGGCCGACTCGGTCGCCGCGCCGCCATGCACGTCGTCGAATGGCAGCACGTCCAGGGCCTCACGCAGACCGACCTGGCGATGCCCGGCCAGGGCGTCTCGGCGCTGCTCACGCAGTTCGAGGGCATGCGCGCGGCCGACGTCGCGAACGCGATGCGGCTCCTCCCGGAGAAACGCCGCCACGAACTCGCTCTCGCACTCGACGACGAACGCCTCGCCGACGTCGTCCAGGAACTGCCCTCCGACGACCAGACGGACCTGCTCATGCACCTCGAGGTCGAGCGCGCCGCGGATGTCCTCGAGGCCATGGACCCCGATGACGCCGCCGACCTCCTCGGTGAGCTTCCCGAGACCGAGGCCGAATCGCTGCTGCAGCTGATGGACCCGCAGGACTCCGAGCCGGTCCGCCGGCTGCTCGAGCACTCCCCCGACACCGCGGGTGGTCTGATGACTCCGGAGCCGGTGGTCCTCACCGCGTCGACGACGGTCGCCGAGGCCCTGGCCCGCGCCCGGATCTCGGACGTCACCCCCGCCCTCGCGAGCATGGTGTTCGTCGTCCGCCCACCGACCGCGACCCCGACCGGCCGCTACCTCGGCTGCGTGCACCTGCAGAAACTGCTGCGCGAGCCGCCCGCGAGCCTGGTCGGCGGACTGCTCGACACCGATATGCCACGGCTGGCACCCGAGGATTCCCTGACGTCGGTGACCCGCTACTTCGCCACCTACAACCTGGTGTGCGGGCCGGTGGTCGACGACGAGGACCACCTGATCGGTGCGGTCACCGTCGACGATGTCCTGGACCACCTCCTCCCCGAGGACTGGCGCGAAGAGGAGATCGACGGATGAGCGAGAAATCAGCCAGCGCAGCCGCCCGGAGCCTGTCCGACCGACAGCGCCTCGACACCCCGCGGGGTACCCGCCGCTTCCGGGTCACGTACGACGTGGAGGCCGTCGGCCGGGCCAGCGAGAACTTCGCCCGGTTCCTCGGCACGGGCCGCTACCTGATGATTCAGACGGTGGTCGTGATCGTCTGGATCATCATCAACGTCTTCGCCGTCCGATTGCAGTGGGACCCGTACCCGTTCATCCTGCTCAACCTGGCGTTCTCCACTCAGGCCGCCTACGCGGCGCCGCTGATCCTCTTGGCGCAGAACCGCCAGGAGAACCGCGACCGCGTCTCCCTCGAGGAGGACCGCTCGCGCGCCGAGCAGACGAAGGCGGACACCGAGTTCCTCGCACGGGAACTGGCGGCTCTGCGCATCGCGATCGGTGAGGTCGCCACCCGCGACTACCTGCGGCGCGAACTCGACGAGATCAAGTCGCTGCTGGGCGACGAGGAAGACACGCGTACCCGGCGCAAATGAGGCTCGGCGAATCCCCGCAAACTCCGGCAGGGTCGATCACGTATATGTAACGTCAGCCACATCTTCTCGGATGTATGCGGTGTGCGAAAAGGAAGAGCACCGCAGGGGGTGATCGAGTGCGGATACGTGGACTGTTGACGGTGACTGCCCTGACAGTGGGCGCAGTTGCCACCCTCGGGTCCTCGACCGGCGGTTCTGCTGTCAGCGGCGCATCCGTCGGCACGAGTGCCGTCTATTCCACCGGCGGGGCGACGACGCTCGGAGCAGCTTCGATCACGCCGGGAACCACACCCCAGGCCGCGTACTTCCCGCCGTCGGGAATCCTGGCGCCGACACCCCGGATCGCGCGGTCCCAGAGGGCAGCTCCCCCGCCGCCCGCGCCCGCGCCGCTGCCCGCGGTGACAAATCCCACATCTCCGATGTCGCCGTCCGGCACCGGGCTCATCGCCGCACCGGTGATCCTGAGCGCTCTGGGCATCCCGGAGATCGTGCTCAACGCGTACCGGTCCGCGGAACTCGAGATGATGGCGCAGGCCCCGAAGTGCGGTCTGCCGTGGCATCTGCTGGCCGGTATCGGCCGCATCGAATCAGGGCATGCCGGCGGCGGCCGGACCGACTCGGTCGGCACCACGCTCACCCCGATCCTGGGCCCCGTTCTCGACGGCCGGCTGGCCGGCAACGAGGTCATCCGAGACACCGACCGCGGCGCCACGGACGGCGACCCCGGGCACGATCGCGCCGTCGGACCGATGCAGTTCATTCCGTCCACGTGGGCCAAGTACGCGTCCGACGGCAACGCGGACGGCGTGGCCGATCCGAACAACGTGTTCGACGCGACGCTGGCGGCCGCCCGCTACCTCTGCTCGGGTGGTCTCGACCTCCGCGATCCGCTCCAGGAAACTCGCGCGGTCCTGCGGTACAACAACTCTGCCGCGTACGCCGCCAACGTCATCACCTGGTCGAACGCCTACAGGAACGGTGGAACTCCGACGCCGAGCCAGCTGTCGGAGTCGGCCTCGCCGTCGCCCGGGCGTCTCGCCGACGCCGCCGCGGCCGAATCGGACCTTCCACGCGATCTCGCGACCACCCCGCAGCCGTCCACGGACGGCGCGGCCACTCCCGCGGCGCCCGCTCCGGCCCCGCCGATTCCTGGACTCCCGCCGCTGCCGCAACTGCCCTGCCTGATCTTCTGCCCGCCCGCCGACCCCGGCGCCCCGGCATCCGTCACGCCCGGCCCGGT
>NZ_JAAOQS010000174.1:0-11518 GCF_011603105.1 Rhodococcus sp. A14
CCCCCTGCAGCGCACCCGAGCCGACCCAAATTATACCACTTGGTGTGTTTTCGGCAGCAGTCCGGTTTCAGCTCCATAAAGGTCTTTGGGTTGGTTTCTGGGAAGTTTCCATGATCTACAGACTGCTCTGTCGGTTCTTTCAAAACGGGGATACTGTTATGTATGGCTCCATGCTCGTCCCAGTAGGGCGGAAAGAGGGCTACTGCATCTCGGAGAGGGATTTACCGTCATGGCACGTCAACAGGAACGTGCGCGACGCACTCGCGCTGCGCTCGTGGAGTCGGCCGCCATCGAGTTCGCCAAGCGCGGCTATGCGGCGGCGTCCGTCAACACGATCCTCGAGGGCTCGAACGCCACCAAGGGGGCGATGTACTTCCACTTTCAGTCGAAGGAAGAACTTGCCCGTGCCGTTCTTCAGTCCGGAGTCGAGCAATTCACCGCGCTGACCGACAGGTGGACGAGTCGCACGGACATCGGGCCGTTCGAAGCCCTCCACGGTTTCGTGATCGATCTGGCGAAGCTGTTCCATTCGAGCGTCATCGTGCGGGCCGAGTTCCGGTTGATCGTCGAACCCGAGTTCTATCCGGACGTACAGTCCGGCGGCTCGCAGGTGTGGGGGCGCGCCGCGCACGAGTTCGCGATCCGCGCTCAGCGCGACGGACTGCTGCGCGCCGACGCCGATCCCGAGAAGTTCACCAGGGTCCTGGCGGCGTCCCTCGCCGGCCAGCGGTACATGTCCGACATGACGGCGCTGGAGGGTGACCTCGGCGAGCGGTTCGCGGAATCGCTCGAAGTGATCCTCGAAGCGATGGCTTCACCCGAATGGTTGGAGAAGTTTGCGAGGGAAGGCTGGCCGGATTCCGGTTCGGAACTTCCCGATTCGTAGTCTGACCTGGCGATTTGGGAAATTCTCGATCCGTGTCCTAAGCTATCCAAGCTCCCAACGGAACGCCGTTGAGGTACTGGTTCGGAGAAATCCGGCGGGCCCCCTTCGTCTAGCGGCCTAGGACGCCGCCCTTTCAAGGCGGTAGCGCGGGTTCGAATCCCGTAGGGGGTACGTTTGACCGGTGTCGAGCATGCGGTATGGTTCGACGGCAGTAAAAGTGACACGCAGTAACGCTTTACACTGGTAAAGCAACAGCAGGACAAGCAAGGCCCTGTGGCGCAGTTGGTTAGCGCGCCGCCCTGTCACGGCGGAGGTCGCGGGTTCGAGTCCCGTCAGGGTCGCAAGTGTGTTGCCGATACCGAGTATCGGCAACACAATGCGATAGGCATTCGGTTCGGGTGCCGTCCGGCCAGGTAGCTCAGTTGGTACGAGCGTCCGCCTGAAAAGCGGAAGGTCGCCGGTTCGATCCCGGCCCTGGCCACCACGATTCACCGAAGCTCCGTTGTCGAGAACGTCGACAGCGGAGTTTTTTCGTTGTCCGTGTCGCTAGGGTGCGATCCGCAGTGTGTCGACGAGGCCGTCGCTGAGAACGAACTCGTACTTCAGTTCCACCGGGCTCCCGGGGAAATTTCCTTTCACCGTGGTGGTGATCACGTAAGTGTCGTCGGCGGCCGTTTCCGTTCCGGTCACCTCGACCGTGTAGGTGTACTTCGATTCGAGGTCCCTGCGCCATTGCCGGATGCCGTCGCGCCCGCGGACGGTCCGGCCTTCGTCGGTCACGGCCGCGTTGTCGGTGAAGCATGCTGTGAGTGCATCGAGGTCTCCTGCGTCGGCTGCCCGAAAGTAGCGCGTGACGATCTCGGGTGTCGTGGTGGTGCTCATGGTGATCTCCCTGTCCCTGTGCGTTGTCCCTGCCGGCCCGGCAGTCCGTGCCTATAGCAACGCTATAGAAGTAGCATAGCGGTGTGACAAAGAAGAGTGTGGCCGGTGACGCCCGCGACCGTCTGCTGAAGGCGGCGGCCCAACTACTCGACGAGGCCAAGGGCAAGCCCGTGTCCACCCGCGCCGTCTGCGACCTCGCCGGCGTGCAGGCCCCGACGCTGTACCACCACTTCGGCAGCAAGCAGGGCCTGTTCGACGCGGTCGTGGAGTACGGTTTCGGCCAGTACGTCCGGGCCACGAATCGGCGCGGGGACGACCCGGTCGACGACCTGCGGCACGGCTGGGACGATCACGTCCGCTACGGGCTCGACAATCCCTCGTTCTACGTCCTGCTGTACGGGCAGGTCGCTCCAGGCAAGCCGTGTGCGGTGACCTCCGTCGCCGAGACGAGGCTCCTCCAGTTGCTGACCGAGATCGCGCAGCAGGGACGCCTGCGCGTGACGCCTGCGGCCGCCGCCGGGCAATTCGTGGCGGCGAACGTCGGCATGACCCTGCACCTCATCGCGCAGCCGGAGGGCCGCGTCGACCTCTCCCTGTCACGGGAACTGCGCGACAACGTGATCGCCGGGCTGATCCGGCCGGCGCCCACTGTGCTGTCGGAGACCTCGAGGGAGGTGGTCGAGAAGGCGGACGCGCTCGCGCGCGCCCTCGACGCCGACGCGGGCCGGGCCGGGTTGAGTGCCGGCGAACTCCTCGTGATGCGGGAGTGGCTCGACAAACTAACGGCAGCGACCTAGGACTCCGAGCGCCGCCGCAGGGTGTCGAAGATCTCGCGGTAGTGCAGGTGAGCCATGAAATGACCACCGGTGCGGATGTTCAGCCTGGCGCCGGGAATCCGGCGGGCGAGCTCGGGCGGCCAGGTCGTGGGCACGAGTTCGTCCTCGGTTCCACCCCAGACGTCGACCGGCACGGTCAGATCCTCCGGCGCGAACCCCCACGGCCGCATCCACGCGCAGTAGTCCTCCACCATCCCGGGCGCCGTCCGGAGAGCCTCACCGGACATGAGCGAGAAGTTCCGGACGGGTTCGGAGCGGAGAACGGCTGCGTCCGCGGCGCCGAGGTCGCGGGCGCCGAGTCGCCGGAACAGGCGCGGAGCACGCAGCGCGACGGCGCCCATGACGCGAAAGCAGCTCCGCGCCACCAGCGGGGCGTGCTGGGACAGCCGGGTGAACACGCGGTCCCCGGCGGGAAGCTGGGCGAACACCCCGGGTTCGGTGAGGGGCAGGGCCCCGGCGATCACCGCGACACTTGTCACGCGCGACGCCACGCCGGAGCCCACCGCGAGCGCGTACTGCCCGCCCATCGACCACCCCAGGACACCGAAACGGCCGACGCCGAGGCGATTCACGAGGTCTTCGACGTCCCGGGCCCAGTCGAGGACCGTCCTGCCCGGCTGCGGATCCGACAGTCCGATCCCCGGACGGTCGGGGGACAGGAGCCGGATGCCCGCGTCGCGAGCACTCCGGTCGGCGGCCGCGACGTCGAGACGGCCGGCGAGCCCGCCGTGGGCGTTCACGACGGTGAATCCGCGGGGGTCGCCGTACTCCGCGAAACCCATCAGGCGTCCGTCGGGCAGCCGGATCACACGATCCTCGGGTCCGACATGAACTCTGGGCACGGGAACCTCCGGCGGTCGAGGCGAGTCTATCCGGGGGTGGCCCACGCAATCCGGACATCGTGACGACCGGAACCGGTGCCGTCGCCGGACGGCACCGAGGTGACTGTCGCTAGGCTGACGTCCATGAGCAGTGCTGAAGAGCCGCTGACGGCGGGCCGCGACGGGCTACTGTCGTTGCTTCGCAACGGGCAGCTGCCCTCGCGTGGGGCCAAAGCCCCCCAGCGGGAGCGTTATCAGCGGATCGTCGCCGCAGCGATGGAACTCGCCTCGGAGGGCGGGTACGACGCCGTGCAGATGCGGGCCATCGCCGATCGGGCGGGCGTCGCGCTGGGCACCGTGTACCGCTACTTCCCGTCGAAGAACCACATGCTGGTGATGGGCCTGTTGATGGTGTTCGAGGGAATGCGGTCCCGGTTCGAGGACGTCGCGATCCCGGGGGACACGCCGTCGGAGCGGATCCTGTTCGTCCTCCGGAAGAACACGGAAGTCCTCGAGAAGGACCGGCCGCGCTACGAGGCCCTGGTGCGCGCGTTCATGTTCGCGGACGCGTCGGCCTCGGCCGAACTGGATGCGTTCGGCGCGCTGATGACCGAAATGTTCGCCAAGACCATCGGTGTCGAGCACATCTCCGACGACCAGTTGAACGCCATCCGGGTGATCGGTGACGTCTGGATGTCGAGCCTGGTGTCCTGGGTGGCCGGCCGCATCTCGGTGGACGAGGTGATGGCTCACCTCGGGCTCGCGGTCCGTCTCGTGTTCCGGCGCCTCGGCGGCTAGTTCGCGCGCTCAGCGAAACGACTGCCGGATTACCGGTTCTCGCCGCTCGAGGATGGTGGCGGTGTGCTGGCGCACCATGCTGTCGAGGTGCTCACCCTGCGGTGCGAGCCAGAAGTCGCCCCGGTCGATGCCTGCGAAGACCAATTCCGCGAAAGTGTCTGCGTCGAGACCGTGGGTGCCGAGCAGTTCGCGCATCTGCGCGACCATCCGATCGACGGCCGGATGGGAGACCGCCCCGAACGGGTTGTCGAAGACGGACGTGACGACGGGCCCCGGCGCGAGCACGCTCGCGGACACCGGGGCGCCTACCATGGTCAACTCCATCTGCAGGCACTCGGTGATCGCGACGACCGCGAACTTCGATGCGCTGTACGGCGACATCATCGGACCGGGCGCGAATCCACCGACCGAGGCCGTGTTGACGACGCGTCCGCCGCCCTGGTCGATCATGCGCGGAACGAACGCCCGGATCCCGTTGACGACACCCGTGACGTTGACACCGAGGGCGGCGTCCCAGTCGGATTCGCCGAGTTGCCAGAGGAATCCGGCCCGCATGATTCCGGCGTTGTTGAAGAGAAGGTCCACCCGGCCGAACGAGTCGTACGCGAGATCGGCCAGGGCGTGGACGGACCCGGAGTCCGCGACGTCGGTTGCGCACGTGAGGGCGGCTCCGCCCAGATCTGCGGCCAGACGATCCAGCGCGGCCGTATCGATGTCGGCGAGGAGCACTGCCATACCGCGAGCGTGCGCGTGCCGGGCTATCCCCGCCCCGATTCCCGAGGCCGCGCCGGTGACGACGACAACCTGCTTTTCCTGTGTTTCCGGTTCCGTCACGGCTCGACCGTAGGACCGTCGTCGGCCGCCTCGGCCCGGGTTTCTCTCTCAGCGGGACATATTCACGTGCCGGGACGCCACAGTGGTGCGGGGTCCGGGCCCTCCTCGCCCTGCTGCTGCGTACCCCGGAAGCGTGCCGCGAAGACGATCCAGCCGATGGTGGCCATGAGCAGGAAGCTGACCAGGCGGTAGACGACGATCGCGGACACCGCTTCTGCGCCGGTCATTCCGCTGGCGGTCAGTGCGGGGACGAGCACGGCGTCCATGACACCGAGCCCGGCGGGCAGGAGTGGGATGGCCGAACGGGCGGCGTTGCCCGCCGCGTACGCGACGGCCAGTCCGGCGAACCCGGGATGTGCGCCGACCGCGTAGCACGCGAAGGCGAGGCATGCGGCGTCGGCGATCCAGTTGAACAGCGACCACCCGAACGCGCGGGCGGTGTCGCGGCGGTCCATCCGGACGGCGCTCATCTGGTTCACGATGTGCTTCCACTGGCGAACACCGGTCAGCGGAGGCTTCTTTCGGAGCGCGTTGAATCCGCGTAGCGCGGTGATGCCGACACCTTCGAGGGCGTCGGGCCGCGAGGCGGCGTACTGAGCCACCACCAGGAAGGCGCACAGGCCGCCGAACGTGAAGATCAGCGAGAACGGGTTGGTCTCGGCCCCGACGAGCAGTGCGCCCGCCAGTCCGACGAGCGCCAGGCCGATGGCCTGGAGGGCGCCGGCCATCACCAGTTGCCACGTCGCGACCACCGGTGACGCCCCCCAGAGGCGTGTCTGCCGGTACCTGAACGTCGTTGCCAGAACCGGGCCGCCCGGCAGCGTCACGCTCATCGAATTGGAGGCGAACGTCACCGCGAGGGACTGCCGCTGTC
Source organism: Rhodococcus sp. A14 (assembly GCF_011603105.1). Taxonomy (NCBI): domain Bacteria; kingdom Bacillati; phylum Actinomycetota; class Actinomycetes; order Mycobacteriales; family Nocardiaceae; genus Rhodococcus; species Rhodococcus sp. A14. Next base: position 5,932 of record NZ_JAAOQS010000174.1, read on the forward strand.
TGATGTGCACGTCCGCGACCCCCAGCAGGCAGCGCTGGACCCGGGCGAAGCTCGACATCGATGCCAGCGACGCCACGACGGCCGCGGCCACCCATCCCCATTGGAGGTCGCCGAGGTTCTGGACGCTCTCGGAGAGGTCCGGCCAGATGAGGACGATTTCGACCGCGAGCACGACGACGAGCAGGCCGCCGATCACCCATTCGACTCGACGCCTGCGGGGCGTCGGGCGGGTGTCTTGGGCGTCCGTCATACGCGTCCATTACACATGGCCGGTGATCACACCGTGTATCCGCCGTCGACGTCGAGTTTCTGTCCGGTGACGAAACCCGCCCGGTCGCTCGCGAGGAAGCAGACCGCCTCGGCGACGTCCGCGGCGGTGCCGAACCGGCGTAGCGGTATCCGGCTCATGGCGGCGTCGAGTGCGCGCTGATCGAGTTCTTCGGAGTTGATCAGCCGCTCGGCCATGCCGTCGGTGAGCATTCCCGGGCCCACCGAATTGAAGCGGACGCCGTAGCGGCCCTCCTCGGCGGCGAATCCCTTGACCAGCTGTTCGATCGCACCCTTGGTGCCCGGCGACAGTCCGTCGCGCACCGGATATCGGCTGGTGGCCGCGGTCGTGACCGCGACGACGGAACCGGACGCTTCCCGCAGCGCGGGGAGGGCGGCCTTGACGACGGTGAAGAAGGCCACCGCTTCCTGTTCGAGGTGCTCGGCGTAGTCCCGGGGAGCGATCTCGGACAGGTGGATCATCGGAATGTGCGGTCCCGCGGCGTGAACGAGGACGCCGAGGCCGCCGAAGTGTTCGATGGTCTGTTTCACGACACTCGCGACGCGGGGCTGGTCGGTGAGGTCGGCGGAGAACGCCTGCGCTCCGACGCCGCGGCTTTCCAGTTCGCCGACGAGGTCCGCGGCGACGTCGGCGTTGGATCGGTAGGTGATGGCCACGTCGTGGCCGAGGGTCGCGAGTTGCCGTGCGATGGCCGAGCCGATGCCGCCGGTGCCGCCCGTGACCAGTGCGGCGCAGCGACGTCGGGGGGTGCTGGTGGCGGGTGTCGCCATGAGGAACTCCAAGCGTGTGAGGAACGAGCGCCCCTAACCTAGCAACTGCTTGGTTTCGGTGGGTGGGGAACAGTTCACCCCGGCCGAGCGCAGCCTAGCCTGGCTATCCGACCAGGCCTTTTCGTCTTAGCCTGAACGCATGTCAGCAGAGAACGCCGAGCGGGCCGAGCCCTCGCGGCATCCCGACGAGCCGCACGCACCGAGTCTGGCGAGCCGCCTCAACTGGTTGCGGGCCGGCGTTCTCGGCGCCAACGACGGCATCGTGTCGACCGCCGGCCTGGTGGTCGGGGTGGCCGCGGCCACCACCGAACGATCGGCGATCTTCACCGCCGGATTCGCGGGTCTCGCGGCCGGGGCGGTGTCGATGGCCCTGGGCGAGTACGTCTCGGTGAGCACCCAGCGCGACACCGAACGCGCTCTTTTGTCGAAGGAACGCCGCGAACTCACCGAAACCCCCGACGTCGAGTTCGAGGAACTCGTCGCGATGTACGAGGCCAAGGGGCTGAGTGGCGACACCGCCCGGACGGTCGCGCGCGAACTCACCGACCACGATGCGTTCGCCGCCCACGTGGACATCGAACTGGGCATCGACCCGGACGACCTGACCAACCCCTGGCAGGCTGCGGGATCCTCGGCGCTGTCCTTCACGCTCGGCGCCCTCGTCCCGCTGCTGGCGATCCTCGTACCGCCTGTGCACCTGCGCATTCCGGTGGCGTTCTTCGCCGTGCTGGTCGCGCTGGCCCTCACGGGCACCGTCAGCGCGGCTCTCGGCGGCGCACAGCGCACCCGGGCAGTGCTCCGCGTCGTGCTGGGCGGGGCACTCGCGATGATCGTCACGTACGGCATCGGCCAGCTGGTGGGAACGGGCATCGCCTAGCTTCGGGCGACAGTCACTCGCTCCGGCAGATCATGACCGGACATTTCGCGTGGTGGAGCAGATTCTGGCTCGTCGAGCCCATCAGCGCGCCGAGCCACGGTCCCCGGCCGTGGCTGCCGACGACGATGAGCTGGGCGTCCCCTGCATGCCGCAGGATGACGTCGGCTGCGGCACCCTGCTCGGCCACCCTCGTCACGGACACGTCCGGGTATCGTTCCGACTCGCCCGCGAGGCCCTCGGACAGCAGCGCCTCCTCTTCCTGCTTCACGGCGTCCCAGTCGACGAGCATGCCGGTGCCGCCCGCGCCGAGCGTGGGGGAGCCCTGCCACGTGTGGACGGCGGTCAGCGGCGCCTCGAAGAACGACGCGAATTCGAATGCGTGGGCCACGGCGTCGCGGCTGAGGTCGCTTCCGTCGACCCCGACCACCACCGGACGCTGGTCGGGTGTGGTGACTTCACCCCGGAGAACGGTCACCGGGCAGGGTGCGCGGTTGACGACGTGCAGCGCCGTCGAGCCGAGCAGCACCGAACGGATCGCTCCCGTTCCCGTGGATCCGAGCACGATCAACCGCGCCCAGTCGGCGGCCTCGAGCAGTGCGGTGCCCGCGGGACCGGGACTGATGGTCGTCTCGATCTCCAGACCGGGGAACTTCGGTCCCAGTAGCCGCTTCGCCGTCCCGATGATGGCCTCGCCGTCCTCGCGCAGCTGACTGAGGAACTGCGACTCCAGCATGATCGCAGCGGGGCTGTACAGCGGGCCGTCCTGCGGCAGTGCGTGCACGAGCGACAGCGTGGCACCCCACTTCGACGCGACTGCGGCGCCCCACAGGGCGGCGGCGGTGGAGGCGTCGGATCCGTCCAGGCCGACGACGACGGAATGACTGGCGGGTGTGCTCACGTCTGGCTCCCTTCGCTCACGCTGTTGGGGGTACTCCCCGACTGTGCCCTACTTCCAGACTTTTCGGGCCGCCTTCCTCGCGGTCTTCCACTCGGGTTTCACGAGCGGCGTCAGGGTATCGCCGCGATCGAGCTCACGCTGCAAGAGCATTCCGAGGCCCAGGCTCGACTCGGCGGAGTGCTGATCCTCCGCGACCATCGCGAGGATGTGGTCCCGTGCGACGACGGCGTCCTGGTACTCGCCGAGCACGTCCTGAAAGCCCTTGAATTTCGTCTGAGCGCGGTCGGACGCCTTCGGTGTCAGCGACCGCGTCGCCTCGATCGCATAGCGCATTCGCTTGGCGCGCTTGCGCGCCCGGTGTGTCCGTGCGTCGCGCTCGGCCCGGGTGGTCGCGGACGCCGCCTTCCGCACGCGCTTGTGGACGGACTTCGACAAGGTGCGCAGGGATTTCGCCACGGCCTTCTTCGACGGGCCACCGTCCCCGGACGCCTCGACGGCGACGAGGAACGTATCGAGTCCGGCGAGCAGGTCGAGGTAGCGCCGGGAGTTCAGGGCGGCCAGTGCTGCGGGCCGGGCCGTCGCGGCGAGTCCCGAGAAGTACTCGTCGAGGCGCGCACGCACGACCTCGCGGTCGGGTATTTCCTCGGCGCCACCCAGCCGGTCCACGAGCCGGCTCCACTGCACCTCGGTGTCCCGCGCCGAGCCGAGGGCCTGACCGACCCAGCGGAGTTCGACGATCAAGTCGTCGACGGTTTCCTGATCGCGCAGGCTGGACCCGTACACCTGGAGGACACTCCGGATGCGCCGGGCCGAGACCCGGAGGTCGTGGACGGACTCCTCGAGGTCGCGCCGCACGCCGAGGTCGGCCGTCACGAGAGAATCCTTCTGCGCCGCCAGATACTCCAGCAGCAGTGTCCGGGGAGTGGACCCCTTCGTCCTGCGCACGGGGCGCGGGGTGCCGGTCACCGCGTCGCCGAGCGCCCGCCGCAACTTCGACGGCGCGTCCGACCGAGCTATCCCGGCGTCCGTCAGCCGGGAGTCGATGGCGTCGAACAGGTTTCGGTCTCCGGCCGCGAGCTCCACTTCGATCTCGCGCCACACCCGCTCGTCGGATCCGGTGCCCTTCTCGGGGACGGCGGCGATCACGACGTCCGAGACGACCTCGGCGAGCGTCGTCCCCGCCGCGTCCACGAGCCGCTGCCGTTCGCGATCGGTACTGATGAGCGCGACCGGGTTCAGGGCGGCGCCGCGGGTGACGGCAGTGAGCAGTTCCGCGAATTCCCGGGGCACTTCCGTCTCGGGGAGCTCGGCGTCGGGCGCCAACTGCAACTCGGTTCGCTCGTCCGCGCCTGCCGGGATCTTCAGATGCCAGCCGGCGTCGTCGCCGCCTTCCCGGCGGCGGAGGGTGATTCCGGCGCGCAGCAGCAGAAGTTCGCCGGTGTCGTAGTACAGGGCGGACAGCTGAACGGTGTCGCGCCGCGGTTCACCGTCCACACCGGGCAATCCCGAGAGGCTGGGTATCTGCTGCTCCGAACCGGCCTCGTACTTGCGTTCCACTTCGGAGACGGACGTCGCGGTACTCATGTCCCCATCCTTCCGTCTGACCGGCCCGGGGGAAAGAAGCCGAGGTCACTTCGGCCAGTCGAGGCTCCGGACGCTCGCGAAGCGTCGCGTGACGCCGGAGTGGGGGTCGACGAATTCGACGGACCGGGCCAGCAGCCGCAGCGGCGTCGAATAGTCGTCGGCGGCAACATCGTAGAAGTCGGGGTAGAAGTTGTCGCCGTGGATCGGGATGCCCAGCGAACTCATGTGCAGCCGCAACTGGTGCGTCTTGCCGGTGTGCGGCAGCAGCCGGTACCGGGCCGCGTCGCCGTGGACCTCGAGGAGTTCGATGCGGCTCTCGCTGTTGGCGGGACCGTCCACCTCGTACGCCTTCAGGACGCCTCGCTCCTTGACGATTCGACTGCGGACGGTGGCGGGCAGCGGGAGATCGGGGTCGTAACGCGCGACCGCCTCGTACTCCTTGACCACCCGGCGCTGGTCGAACAGCGACTGGTAGTCGCGCCGGACCTCACGCCGCACCGTGAAGATCAGCACCCCGGCGGTCAACCGGTCGAGCCGGTGCGCGGGTGTCAGTTCCGGGAGGTCGAGGTCTCTGCGCAACCGGACCAGCGCCGACTCGGCGATGTACGCGCCGCGTGGGGTGCTGGCCAGGAAGTGGGGTTTGTCCACGACGAGGAGGTTCTCGTCGCGGTGGAGGATCTCGATCTCGAACGGCACCCGTGTCTCGACTGGCGGATCCCGGTACAGGTACACGAATCTTCGGGGTGCGAACGGGGTGGAGTCGGTGATCGGCTGCCCGCGCTCGTCGACGACTTCCGCGGTGGCCACCTTCTCGCGGAGGCGCGTCTCGTCGTGCGGGAAACGCGCGACCAGGTACTCGAGCACGGTGGGCCACGAGCCGTCGTCCGGCATCCTCAGCCGCGTCGGGTTGAGGCCGTCGCGGACGGGAAGTGGGGCGTCGGGCACCCCGTCACGGTAGACGACAGGCTGCGGAAATCCGCCGTTGACCGCGGGGGGACTCATGGTTACTATCCGGTAAGTTTGTGACGCGGGCCACCCTGACTGGTCGCTGAGGCGCGTCATCGGAGGATTTCACGGGGGTTCGTGGTGATCGTGCGTCGATGGGCGTTTCGACCGGGTGTGGTGGCAGTCGCTCTGGCGGTGGGGGTGGGGCTCGCGGTGGTGCCCAC
>NZ_JAAOQS010000175.1:0-11491 GCF_011603105.1 Rhodococcus sp. A14
TACGCCGTCGGACAACCCGACCACCCAACCACCCACCCAGCAGCCACCGCCGCCGGAGCCTTCCTCGGCACCGCTCCCGCCGCCAGGCCCGACCAGCTGAGAATTCGGCGGCCATACCGCAACGGCACAATCGCCCCACTACGGATCATCGTCACCATGAACGACACAGCTATGCAGCTGGGCATGCTCCCCGCTCGCACCCGGAAGCACCGAAGAAGACGTCATGGTCGGCATGCACAAACTCAGATCTCGCTTCACCCGCTCCTGAACACGGCACACCCCCTCAGCCCCGGGACGTGTCGACTTCCCCGGGCAGAGCTGTCACCACGACCGCATTTCTTGCCGAAGTGCTATCGAGCGGGCCGCCCTACACGACACAGCTCAGTCATTCACAACAGATGGAGTGATCGCATGACCAAGGTCGACCAACCGACAGCCCGCGTGCAGCAGCAGCTCGGCCGTCTGACCGACGAGCAGCCGCCCCTCACCAACGCCGCCGCGGTGCTCTGGGACGTGATCGTGTGAGCACGCCCGCTGATCTCGACGAGCAGGTAACCGAGGTCCGGGATGCACTGCACGCTCTCCGTCGAACCCTCCTCGACCTCGAGCGCACCTACGCAGACCTCGATGCGAACACGCTCGACGTGGACGCACTCGGCGACCCGACCACCGCACCGGAAGCGTTGGAGAGCGCCGTCGACGCCCTCCGCGCCGCTCAGGACACACTCGGAATCGCTGACGCCGACCTCGACATAGCGAAGCGACACACCTCACGGTTGAAAACGCGCGAATGACCGCGGCCACCGGCGGTGTGCCCCCGGTCGACACGCCGCCACCCGGGTAGGCGCACCGCAGACGTCGGTGCAGCCGAGCGCCTCCGCGGCTGCGGCGAGACGGCGTTGCAGGCCGGGATGCGCGAGCGGCTTCGACGTGGCCGGCCGGTACCGACGCCGGTACAGCAGCCCATCGAGCCCGGGATGTGCGGCCGCAATGGTGCGGGCCTACCGCTGGGTGATGCCGTGGTGGGAACGTTCGTCGACGGCCGGAGGGTGTGGGAGCCTTCGCGCCACTTACACTGCTTCCCATTCCATTTGGGCGATCACATCTCGCGCGGACTCGACGTCGCCGCCACTGGTGAGCCAATCGATGACCGACACTGGGCTCCCCGCCGAGGAGTCGACCCGGACCGAGGTGTGCTTCGAGTTGTCGTTCGAGAGTGCGGCTATCGGTCGAAGGCGGCGGTCGCGGCAGCGGCGACCGCTGTAGCCGTGAGGAGTAGAGCTACCAGCAAGGCATGGTGTCGGGTCATACCGTGACTCCCCCGCTGCAGCGAACGGCCTCGTCTGTGGCTGATGTGCGTGATCACGAGTAGCAGCACCGCCATCGGTACCAAGGTGAGCGATGCAGCGCGGTCACCATGGGCGGTGGGAATGTGGAGGAGCGCCACCGTCGTCGCGGCGGCGGAGAGTGTGGTTCTCCGCCAGGCCAGCGCGGTGCGGTCTGGTTGTAGTCCCGGATCCCGGTCAACGGACCCGATCACGACCACAATGCCGCTCCGGCGGCGAGGAGCGTGAGGATCCCCAATCCGAGAGCGAGAGCGGGCACGAGGACGGAGCCCGGAAGTGGCAGGTTTCGCCTGATGGCCGACTGCGCGGCCTTCCAGCGCAGATACGCGCCGGAGGCGAGGACGGTGGCCAGCCCGAAACACACCATCGTGATCGTCATCTGCAGTGCCCCGGAGGGCAACGCAAGTAACTGGTGGGCAGCCACACCTGCCGCCAGGAGCGCCATCGCGGTGCGGATCCATGCCAGGTAGGTGCGTTCGTTAGCCAGCGTGTACCGGTAGTCCGGTTCCTCATCCGCCGAACTTAAGTCCGCTGGTGGACGGGAGGTCAGAATGCCCATCGCGCGCGGCCGGCCGTTTTGGCTTTCAGTTCGGTCGCGTGGTCGCTGCCGTCGAGGAAGGCCCGCGATTCCGCCACTGCCCATCCGTAGACGCCTTTCGCCATAGTGGAAGTGGCGCCTTGTTCCAGCTGGCCGAAGACGTCGACGCGGACCTGATGCGAGTCGCGGTTCTGCGGATCGGCATCGGTGGCCATCTGGGCGAAGTGTCCCGCCAGCCGGTGTTCGCCTCGTGCCAGTAGGGCGCGCGCCCGCTCGGCCAGTTGGGCGGCGCCGCCGCCGAGGTCCGCGATCTCACGGGCGAGGTCGGCGCGGGGGGCGGACTTGAGGTTGGCGGGTTTGCCGTCGTACCAGCCGCCGTAGAGGCGCCAGACGTTGCGAATGACGAATTCCGGTTCGTCGTAGGAGGGGGCGAGGTAGGGCTTGCGGAGGAGTTCCGCGGGGGCGGTGACGCTGTGCACGACCTCGTCGAGGGTCGCTCCGGCGTTCATCATCTCGAGGGTGCGGCCATGCAGGATTTCCAGGAGTTCGGCGGCGTCGGTGAGGGTGGTGCGGATTCGGTCGGCGCCGAGGACGGGGAGCCCGTGTCCGGGGAGGAGGATTTCGGCGCCCAGGTCGGCCATCCACCGCAGGGTTCGGGCCCATTCGTGTGCGAAGCGTTGCACCTTCTGCGGGTTTCCGGCATTGGGGCTGGCCCAGATGAAGAAATCACCACAGCACAGGATCTTGCGGTCGGGGATCCAGGCGATCGTGGCGTCATCGGTCTCACCGCGGGCGTGATGAAGTTGCACCTGCAGGTCGTCGACCGTGAGGTCGGTCTGGTCCGTGAAGGTGACGTCGGGGTACCGGTATTCGGCCGGCCACATAAGGTTCGGTGCCTGGAATTGGCGTTGGTTGATGATGCCGTTGTAGCCGCGGGTTTTCTTGTAGCGGTCGAACCGGCTGATTACGTTTTCGTGTGCGAGGACCGTGGGGCGGGTCCAGCCGCGCTCGCGCGCTTTCGTGTCGAAGGGGTCCATGCCGAAGACGTGGTCGACGTGTCCGTGCGAGTAGACGGCCGTGTGTACCGGTTGCTCGGAGATTTGTCGGGTGGCTGCGAGCAGGTCTTCGGCGGTGCGGCGGTCGCCGGTGTCGTACACGAAAAGGCCAGTATTGGTGGGAAATACGTAGACGTTGCCGAAAGCCGGCCACATGTAGGCGCCTTCCGCGATGTAGTGCATTCCCCGCCGGGCAGTTCGACGGACTCGTGAGGAGCATGTTGTGAGTTCGTCGGAGAGCGATGTCGCGGTAGTTCGGCACCATCACAGCGGACGGCTGGACATAGAACTCAATCGTCCCGAGCGGAAGAATGCCTTGACGGTCCCGATGGTCACCCAGCTCGCCAGAACTTTCGCTGACGCTCAGGACGACGACACAGTCACCGCGGTGTTGCTGTACGGCGCGGGCGGGTGCTTCAGTTCCGGTTTGGATCTTGCCGAAGTACGCCCGGGCGAGCCGAAAATTACCGCGGCGATCTCCGACCTGCACACGACCCTGTCCGGGTTCGAGAAGCCGCTGATCGGGGCACTGGAGCGGGCCGCTGTCAACGGTGCTGCGGCGATCGCGCTCGCCTGTGACCTCCTTGTAGTGGGAGAGACGTCGTTCCTCATGGTCGGCGAGGCGGAGATGGGGGTAGCTGCGCCGAACAATCTGCGGTGGTTGCTCGCGAAATACGGCGTGAACCAGGCAATGCAGCTCACCCTGGCCTGTGAACGTCAGTACGGTCCGGACCTTCTGCGCCGCGGCTTCGCCTACGCAATGGTGCCGGACGAGCAGGTTGTGGGCCGGGCAACCGAACTCACCGACAAGATTGCGGCCTACCCCAACGGCGGGGGAATCGCCATGAAGCAAGCGATTCTGACGCGCAAAACACTGCCCGCGTAAATGCGTACGCACGGCGGCACCTGCGGTCGAAAACCGCAAGACAACACAATGCACAACCGGGCGGACAGGTCGCAGGACGCCTGGTCATCCCAGGTCTGGGGATCCTGGCCGCGGTGGTGCTTACACGGGACACTCGAAGGAGACAATCGAATGGGCATGACAACAACTGCAGAACACCGCGCGCTTCGCGACGCGGTTCGGGAGTTTCTCACCGCAACCAGTGAACCGGCCGACGTATTGGCCTACCAGGACACGGAACTCGGATACCGACCCGAGATGTGGGCGACGATGGCCGAACAACTCGAACTGCAAGGAATGCTCGTCGACGCGAAGTACGGCGGATCAGGCGCGGGTATCGGTGACCTCGTCGTGGTCGCCGAGGAATTCGGGCGCTCCGCAGCATGCAGCCCCTTCTTCGCGAGTTCGGTGTTGACCACGCTCGCCATCGCGGATTGCGCCCAGGAGCGTTGGCTCAGTGAGCTGCTGCCAGGTCTCGCCGCGGGCACTCGTCTCGGGTGTCTGGCATTTGCTGACGCCGACGGGTGGTGGCAGGCCGGCTCGGAAGCGGTGCGTGCACACCCGGACGGCGACGGCTGGCGGATCGACGGACGGGCCGATCACGTGATCTTCGGTCATTGCGCCGACACTGTCGTTGTCGTCGCCCGAACCGAAGACGGGACCGGCCTCTTTCTGGTGGAACCATCGGACACGAGCATTCGGCGGGTCCGGTGGCCGGCGTTGGACCAGACCCGTCCGCTGACGACCTTCACCTTCGACAGCGCGGCAGCAGAACGAATCAGTGGCACCACCGACATTTCGGAGACACTGTCCCGAGCGCTCGACCAGGCGCTCGTCGTGCAGGCGGCGGAGAGGGTCGGCGGTGCTCGCCGGTGCCTGCACCTGACAACTGACTATGCGAAGACCCGCAACCAGTTCGGTCGTCCGATCGGTACCAACCAGGCTGTCAAACACGGGCTGGCCGATCTGATCCGGGCGCTCGAACCGGTCGCCGCTGCGGTCGCCGTCGCCGCTCACGCCGCGGATACCGATGCGCCGGAACTGCCGGCACTGGTGAGCGTGCTCTGCGTCGCGGGGACCGAGAGGTACCTGCAGATCGCCGGCGAGACGATTCAACTACACGGCGCGATCGGCTTCACCTGGGAGCACGAGGCTCACCTTCATCTCAAGCGGGCGAAAACCGATCAGCTGATGTTCGGATCGTCGGCATGGCACCGCGAGCGTCTGCTCGCCGGAGTCCTCGCCACCGGCACCGCGGTCGAGGCGCCGGCGCGGGCCGACGAACCCGCTCCGCTGGCGGACCTGCAGACCGAGGTCCGCGCCTGGCTGGCCGAGCACCGCGCCGAGGGAACGCCACTCGAATACGCACAGGAACCGTTCGGACACGAAGACACCGACGCCGAGAAGCACTGGACCGATCTGTTGCGTCAGGGGCGTTGGCTGTGCCTGTCCTGGCCGGAGGAACACGGCGGCCGAGGACTGGGACCGGTCGAAACTTTGGTAGTAGAGGAGGAGTTCGCGCGCGCGGGACTTCGACGCCCGCAACTCGGAATGGGCGAGACCCTGCTTGCGCCCGCCCTGTTGGCGCACGGAAGCGAGGACCAGAAGCGCCGGTTCCTGCCCCGCATTCTGTCGGGCGAGGACACCTGGTGCCAGGGCTTCTCCGAACCCGAGACCGGATCCGATCTCGCCTCACTGCGGACCAGCGGAACCGTTGACGGCGACGAGTTGCGGATAAACGGTGACAAGATCTGGACCAGCCACGGCGGCCAGGCCAACATGATGTTCCTGTTGTGCCGCACCGACCGCGACGCACCGAGACACCAGGGCATCTCGTTTGTCCTTGTTCCCATGACGGACAACGGCATCGACGTCGACCCCATCCGGATGGCGTCGGGCGACAGGGGGTTTGCGCAGGAACGGATAACCGATGCGCGCGCCCCGTTGAGCAATGTGGTGGGTGGGCTCTGCAACGGTTGGGCGGTCGCGATGACCACACTCGGCGCCGAACGAGCAGGCAAGGCGGCGACGCAGTATGTCGGATATCGCCACGAACTGGACGTGTTGGCGGAGCGGCTGGACAAGAACGGTCGGCTCGGCGACGTCATCGTCCGCCAGCGGTTGGCGGAACTGGTGGTCGAGGTCGAACTGATGCGTGCCGTTGGTTCCGTGATCGGTGCCCGTGTTGCAGAGGGAGAGACCGTGGACAAGTTGCTGGCGATCGACAAGGTCAATTGGTCGGAGTATCACTGTGTCTTCGGGTCGACGGCGCTGGAGCTTCTCGGGGCGTCGGCTCTGACCCGCCCCGACGGGGACGGATATCAACTCGACTCTCTGCAACGCGTGTTCCTCGAGAGCCGGGGACGCCGGATCGCACGCGGGTCGAATCAGATTCAGCGCAACATCATCGGCGAACGGATTCTGGGTTTGCCGACGTAGACGCCCGAGCGGTCACTCCAGCCGGGTGATTCGCCGGCTGTGACGGGCCTCCCCCTTCGACTGGCTCGCTTTGTGCTTCGTTCAGCAGCATGTACGACGCCATCAGGCATGCGTCAACGCTTCCCCCATCGTGCGGTTGAGGGTGCTGAGCGAGCGGACGGCACTGCGAACCGGCCCCGGTGTGGTGGTCGACTGCAGCATGACGTCGGGTGCCGAGGTTTCGGTGAGTTTCTCCGGAGGCTCTACGTGCTCACCGGCGAGTGCGCGTTTGACGTCGGCGATGGTTTCCTTGGTGACGTCGGCTGCTTGGCGCAATGCCCTCGCGGTCTCCTGCGACGGTCCGCTGTCCGGTTCGCCGCGAGAGGCGCTCACCCCTGCTCGGGCAAGTGCATGAGACGACCGATTGCTGACAGTCATGATCCGCAACAACCGTTTCGCTCCCCGACGAGTCCGCGTCGTCGGTCCCATTTCCAAGGGTTTGCCCGCCGTGACAAGGTCCTTCAGCGCGTTGTCCAACTTCCGGATGTCGGCGACCAGGTCAGTCTCGTGCCCTGGTTGGACGACGGCTCCGATAGCGGTGTCGACGATGGCAGTCATCCGATCGAGGTAGTCGTCGATCTTCGAGGTCAGCGTCGATCTCGTTCCGGTGGAGAAGATGAAGTACGCCGCCGCTATTCCGACGATTCCGCCGGCCGCCGTTTCGTAGATGCGCAGTTCGAGTACCTCGATGCTGAATGTGCCGAGCAGTCCGTACAGCATCGCAAGCATCACGGTGACGAAGAAGGAGAGCAATGCGTAGGCCACCGTGACGAGGTAGAACGCGAAGAATACGCAGACGACGAGCAGGAGCAACTGCAACGGCTGGTTGTTTCCGACCAACGCGGACAGCAATACTCCTGCAAGAACTCCCGCGATGGTGCCGACGACGCGGTGCCCTGCGCGCGAGAGAATCTCTCCGCGGGTAGACGCTCCGGTGAAAACGAGGAAGGCCGTCAGGACCGCCCAGTACCAGCGGTCGGGCGAGATGAGCTCACCGAGGATCGTTGCAGCGCTGGTCGCGACGGCTACCTGGATCGCGGCTTTGGTGCTCGGGTTCCATCCGGTGTCCGTTTCTTCGTCCTCGTCCGGCTTCTTCCTCGGCTCCGATTCTGTTCGCAGGGCGTTGTGGGTGATGTGATGGATCGCGATGTGCGCCTGCACTGCTCGCATCGCGACGGTGGTCGCGATACCCGCCGGAGTCGATGGATCGGACTTGTCTGCGGCCGCGGCGGCGAGCCGTCGGGCAGCGCGGAGCTGGTCATCCGACGGATTGTTCTGCAGGCACGATCCCAGTGCCGTGGTCGCCTGCCCCAGCGTATTCGGCCACGGCTTGTCCGGGTCGAGCGCCCACAGCGCGCTGACGAGTTGTTCGGTAGCGATTTGCGCATCGAAGATACGAACGGACAGATCTTCGTTGGTGACGCTCAGGAGCTGAGCTGCATCGTTGCGGTCGAGCCAGTCGTCGATCATCAGGGCGGTGCTTCCGAGCCGATCGAGTTTCTTGCGCAGAAGATCGAGATTCCGATCACCCCTGTTCGACGCCACCTCCAGCACGTCGATCGACGCGGCCCGCAGCGCCCGAACCAACCGTGTGAGTTCGAGCCCGGGCCGGTCCGGCAGGATCACGGTACGGACGAGGAGCGAGATACCGACGCCGGCGACGATGGACACGGCGAGGATGGGAATCTGCCCAGGCTGGGCCCGAAGGAAGAGTGCGAAGAAGTAGCAGATGAACGCGACCATCCCGAGAGCCGTACCTCGCGGGCCGTAGCGCCGCACCCAGACGGCCGCGAAGAGCACCGCGATGAAGCCCACATCGGCGACCATCCCGAACTGTGACAGCACCGCGGACATCGACACCGCCGCGAGTGCAGGGAACACGAGCAGCAGTGTCGTGATCACCCTGCTGTGCTGATCCTTGTCCTTGACCGCCGCCGAGGACTGCATCGCGACGACCGTCCCGAGCAGCGCGACGGTGAGTGGCTGGCCGATCAGGTTGGAACCCGGTAGCAGCACCACCATCGCGAGAATGACGGTGATCGTCGTGGCGGTTGCGGCACGTAGCCGCAGCCTGCCGGGATCGGAGACCGCGAGAAAACGGACTGTCTCCTGTACGACCCGAAAAGCCATTCACCGATTGTGCGCCTCCGGCACCCGTCAGTCTCGGACGACGTCGCCACCGATCTCTTCGAGATCAACCGCGCCTTCGAGGAGGAACAAGCACCGGCCCTCCCGTCCACCGGATCGCAGGTGGAAAAAGTCACGGCCGGTGAGTATTCCGTCGGATTCTTCATGGGCTCACCGGCCCTGACTGCGGAGCAACGCACCGGCGGACTGATCAAAGCGGTCTTCCCGGACGATGGCACGCCGCTGTTGCGCCGCGGAATATCGATGCTGCAGGGCGCCCCGCACCCGGTCACCACGAAGCTGTTCACCGACTTCGTGTTGTCCGCGGACGGGCAGGCCGCCGTCGCCGAGGGCGGACTGACCGCCTACCGCGACGGGGTGGAGCGCGCCGACGGCGGTGTGCCCACCTACAGCGACGTCATCGCCTCGGTAGGCGAAGAGAACACGATCCTCATCCCGTACACCAAAGCATCCGACGAAGAGATCCAACAGTTCTCGGACCGTTGGTCTTCGTTGCAAGCCGGCTGAGCCGAGATAGCGACATCACACCATGACACTGACGACACCGCCCGACACCCGGACCCCCGAATCCTTCGTCCCGCTACGCCCGGGTGAGCCCGGAAGCCCGCGCTACCGCAAATTCCGCAACATCGGCCGCGACACGATCATCCAGTACTCCGTGCTGCTGATCCTCGCCGCACTCGTCCTCGCCCCGGTCGTGCCGACCCTCTACCAGTCGTTCATCGACCGCCCGCTCTACGAGAGCGGCGGAATCTTCAGCCTCGACAACTACACCGAAGCCGGGTTCGGCGACGTCATCGTCAACACGGTGCTGTTCGCCGGCCTGACCACGATCCTGGCGCAACTGTTCGCCGTCCCGATGGCCATCGTGATGCACCCGCACCAAACTGCCCTTCGGCAACTTCATCGTCGGCTCGATGCGCTGGCCCTTCTACATCTCCTCACTGCTGCTCGGCTTCGGCTGGATCATCCTCTACTGACCCGCCGGATTCTTCAGCGTCCAGTTCCGCGAGTTCTTCGGATTCGTCCCGTGGAACCTGTACTCGATCCCCGGGATGGCGCTCACCGAAGCCGTCGCCCTGGCCCCGATCGCGTTCACCTTCTGTGTCGGCGCGCTGCGCCAGGCGGACGCCTCCCTCGAATCGGCGGTACAGGTCTGCGGCGCCGGACCCGTGCGGATCCTCCGGTCGGTCGTGGTTCCGATGTTGCGCCCACCGATCGTCTACAGCTCGGTGCTGATCGTGAGCATGTCCCTCGAAACGCTGTCGGTTCCGCTGCTCTACGGGCAACCCTCCGACGCCGTCGATCCAGATGGTGTCGCTGTCCCCGGGCCTGGGTGCGTACCGCGCGCGAGCCTACAAGCAAAGCGGATCAGACAGAGGTGGATGTAGTCCCGCGCAACCAGATACCGGCGGCGGTGGGCAAATCTTCTCGACCGAACCCAAGGGGACGTGTCATATTCCCAGTTCAAGCCCCTTTCCGTGGTGCTTCTGTGCTGCGATGATCACGGCCGAGTACGGTAGGCGCGTAGTCGCGTGTACCGGTCGGGTTTCGAAAGCTCGTCGTTGAGGATCTGCGCGATCTCGGCGAGTGGTTCGGGTTGGTCCATATCAGCGTGTGTGCTGTGGACGTCACGTGTCTCAATGTTCCCGGTGATGTACGACTCCCAGCTTTCAGCAGACGAGTCGCGTGAAATTGATCCGTCTTCCGTCAACGTTGGGCGGAGAAATAACATGTCCCCGTGATAGACCGGCGGGATATGGGTCTTCGTCAGCTGTAGATGATTCCGATACAGCATAAAGGCAGCATCCTCGATGGACGCGTTCTCAGGCGAATCGACCATCTCTCCGTATCGGTCATGCGCCCATGCCCATATCGATTGTCGCAGTTCCTCATCCGAGGGCTCCTCAGCGATGTGACGATCCGTAAGTGCAGGCACGCTGTCCATCATCGCGAGGAATGCAACCTCGAGCCCTCGGCGTTCCAGCGCGGTGGCGATCGCATGGGCGACAAGGCCACCGAACGACCATCCGAGCAGAAGAAACGGGCCGTCGTCCTGAACGGTGAGGATCTGCTCGAGATAGTCGGCGGCCATCGTCTCGATCGACGTCGGTAGCGGCGTCACTCCATCGAAGCCCCGTGCTTGCAGGCCATATATGGGCCGGCCGGGGAGGTGGGCGCGAAGGCCCATGTAGCACCAGCTCAGTCCGCCACCCGGGTGGACACACCACAGCGGCGATCCTAATCCTTCGCTTCGGATCGGCAAGATGGCCGCGAACGGATCGAGCGAGTCGGGTTCGGCCTCCTCACCCAGGCGGGGTGCGAGTTCGGCGACCGTCGGAGACTCGAAGATCACCCGGATCGGGACCTCCACCCCCGACACCGACCGAATCCGGCTCACCAATTGCGTCGCGGACAGCGAATGCCCACCCAGGTCGAAGAAACTGTCATCGATCCCCACGCGGGGAACACCGAGAACCTCGGCGTAGAGCGAAGCCAGCGTGTCCTCCACCGGTGACCGCGGCGCCCGGAACACCCCGCCGGTGAACTCCGGTGCCGGCAATGCTCTCCGATCCAGTTTCCCGTTCACCGTCAGCGGCAACCGGTCCAGCACCACCACCGCCGCTGGAACCATGTATTCCGGCAGCATCCCGGCCACGAACCGGCGGACCTCGACACCTGTGCCGGTGTCGGCGGCATCGGAGACCACGTAACCGACCAATCCGGTGCCGGTGGCGGTGTCCCGGGCCACCACCACCGCCTGGGTCACGGCCGGGTGTGTCAGGAGACCCGCCTCGATCTCCGCGGGTTCGACCCGGAATCCGCGAATCTTGACCTGCTCGTCCGCTCTTCCGTAGAACTCGAGCACTCCGCCGGAGGTCCAGCGCACCAGATCCCCGGATCGATACATCCGCGCACCCGGCTCCCCGAAGGGACACGCCACGAACCGCTCCGCCGTCAACCCCGGCCGGCCGACATACCGCTGAGCCAACTGCGCCCCGGCGATGTACAGCTCCCCCAC
>NZ_JAAOQS010000176.1:0-11408 GCF_011603105.1 Rhodococcus sp. A14
CGAATGTGACGATGGGCGGGTACGGTGCCTCGTTCTACGGTGACCTGCATGTGTGTGGTGCTGCGCCGTTGGATTTCTTCACCGATCAGAAGCTGGTCGTCACACGATGGTGAGCACTATGCGGCGAGCCAGTGGGAACGCGACATGAACTCCGCGATCGTCATCGACGCGGTCCGGTCGCCGATGGGCCGAGCCCGCCCGGCTGGCGCACTGGCCGGCGTTCATCCGGTCGAGCTGCTGGCGCAGGTGGTTTCCGCGCTGGTGGAGCGAACGGCGGTGGATCCCGGCGAAGTCGACGATCTTCTGGTCGGGTGTGTCACGCAGTCGTCCGAGCAGTCCGGCAACATCGGGCGGATGGCGTGGCTGGCGGCGGGGCTGCCGGAGCAGGTGCCGTCCGTGACCATCGAGCGCAAGTGCGGCTCCGGTCAGCAGGCGTTGCAGTTCGCGGCGCAAGGCGTGATGGCGGGGTCCTACGACATCGTGATCGCGGCCGGCGTCGAGTCGATGAGCCGCGTGCCGATGGGATCGAATCGTCAGGGCGCGGATATCTACGGTCCCTCGGTGAACGAGCGGTACGCTCCAGGACTGCTACCCCAGGGCGTCGCAGCCGAACTCATCGCGCACCGGTGGAATCTCGACCGGAAACAACTCGACGAGTTCGCGGCGCGTTCACACCAACTCGCAGCACGGGCGGACTCCTCAGGTGCTTTCGTGCGCGAGATCGTGCCCATTCGCGTGCCGGCCACGGAAGAGACGGTGTACCGGGACGAGACCATTCGTCCCGGTACCACCCTCGACTCGATCGGAGCGCTGACACCGTCCTTCCGCACCGAGGAGTACGCCGATCGGTTCCCGGAATTGCGATGGCATGTCACACCGGCGAACTCGTCCCAATTGACCGACGGCGCCAGCGCGGTGCTGATCGCCAGCGAACGGGCGGCCAGGCGAATGGGCTGGCGTCCCCGGGCCCGACTCCGGTCCTTCTACGCCTGCGGTGACGATCCGTTGATGATGCTGACGGCGCCGATCGCGGCGACACGGGAGATTCTGGCCCGGACCGGCCTGGCGATCGATCAGATCGATCACTTCGAGGTCAACGAGGCCTTCGCCTCGGTGCCGCTGGCGTGGCAGTCGGATCTCGAGGTCGACATCGACCGCCTGAATCCGCGAGGGGGAGCGATCGCGCTCGGTCATCCGCTCGGAGCGACTGGTTGCCGGTTGCTGACGACGATGTTGCACGCGATGGAAGACGCCGACCAGCGACGCGGGTTGCAGACGGTGTGTGAGGCGGGCGGCATGGCGAACGTACTCATTCTGGAAAGAGATTGACGGGTGCGGGACGCCCTTCCCAGAGCGTCCCGCCCCTCCCATCGAGAAGGCAGGAGCACTCCCATGAGCGACAGAGTCCGTCTGGACAGTGTGGAGCGGGCGATCGCCGACATCGCGGCCGGTAAGGCGGTCGTGGTCGTCGACGACGAGGACCGGGAGAACGAGGGTGACATCATCTTCGCCGCGGAGAAGGCCACACCGGAGCTGATGGCGTTCACCATTCGGTATTCCAGTGGGGTGATCTGTGTGCCGATGACGCCTCAGATGCTCGACCGGCTGGATATTCCGTTGATGACTCCCCACAATCAGGACCGGATGCGCACGGCGTACACGGTGTCGGTGGACGCCGCCGATGGTGTGAGCACGGGGATCTCTGCGGCCGATCGGGCACGGACGGCTCGGGTGCTTGCCGATGCGGGTTCGGTGCCGTCGGATCTGACGCGGCCCGGTCACGTATTCCCGCTTCGCTACCGCGAGGGCGGGGTGTTGGTGCGTCGCGGCCATACCGAGGCCGCGGTGGATCTGGCCAGGATGGCGGGGTTGGCCCCGGCCGGTGTGCTAGTGGAAGTCGTCAACGACGACGGCACCATGAAGCGGGCTCCTGAACTGCGGGACTTCGCTGACACGCACGGTCTGGCGATGATCTCCATCGACAGTTTGGTGGGATACCGGCGCCGGCACGAGTTGCTCGTGGAGAGGGTCGCGGCGACCCGGCTGCCGACACGGCACGGCGACTTCACTGCCTTCGGATATCGCGTGGAAATCGACGGAACCGAGCACATCGCGCTGGTGCACGGTGCCGTCTCGGATACCGGCCCGGTGCTGACGCGAGTGCATTCGGAGTGCCTGACCGGTGACGTCTTCGGCTCGTGTCGCTGCGATTGTGGGCCGCAACTGACCGAGGCGATGGAGCGGATCCGGCGCGAGGGCCGCGGTGTGGTGATCTATCTGCGTGGGCACGAAGGGCGCGGCATCGGACTGGCGGCGAAGCTGCAGGCCTACAGTCTGCAGGACTTCGGCCGGGACACCGTCGACGCGAATCTGGATCTCGGTCTGCCGATTGATGCCCGGCATTACGGGACGGCTGCGCAGATCGTGCGAGATTTGGGTATCGGGTCGGTGCGATTGCTGACGAACAATCCGCAGAAGGTGACCTGTCTGCAGGATGCAGGCATCGAGGTCGCAGCACGTGTTCCGCTACTGCCGCGGCCGAACAACCACAATCTCGGTTACCTGCAGACCAAACGGGACCGGATGGGACACGACCTCCCCGACCTGTGCCCGGCGGCTCCCGTGACGGAGCGCGGTATCGCCGCCTTCGGCTGAGCAACAGCCCGGCTCGTCACAGCAAACGAAAACGTCGGCCGGGTGCGCTGCGTGCTTGCTCGATCGGATCGGAACGCCCGCCGTGAAATCGGACTACCAGCCGACCGTTGGAATCGGAACAGATAATCCGTTCACGAGGGAACTCGCTCGCCGCATCCGACGACCGGGTCGACGCGTGAATCTCGCGGGACTGGCGATCACCGCGGTGACGCCCGCAGTCGAGCGGGCCAGGGGAGTTGAACTCGCCGTCACCAGGCTGTAGAACGTACATCGTATAGCGGGCACGATTTGTCAAGAGGTGGCGCATGACTGTACGGCCGACTTCTTTCGGATTGACCGACCGGCTCGGCGCATCGGACGCGCCCGTCAATTCAGCCTCCTGCGTAATGTGCCGGTTCGATAATGGATGCCGCCATGCCCGAAAGTGAGCCCCCCGCGGACATCGGAGTGCATGCCAAGTCCAGGCGAGGCAAATCCGGAAATCTTCCACTGGACCTGACCAGCTTCGTCGGCCGTCGGCACGAGCTGGCAGACACCCGCAAGCTGCTGTCCGGATCGCGGCTGGTAACTCTCATCGGCGCCGGCGGCGTGGGCAAGACCCGGCTCGCCCTGCGGATTGGCGACGTTTCACGCAGGACATACGACGACGGTGTCTGGTTCGTCGAACTGGGTGAACTACACGACGGGGACCTGCTCGGGCAGGCTGTGTCGGGTGCGCTGGGTTTACAGGATCACTCCGTCCGGCCGCCCATGACTGTACTCACCGAACAGCTGGCGGAAAAACGGATCCTGTTAGTCCTGGACAATTGCGAGCATCTAGTCGAGGCAGTTGCAGGTGTGGCACAGGTCGTACTGCGGACGTGCCCGGGTGTCCAAATCCTCGCCACGAGCCGTGCGTCTCTCGACATTCGTGGGGAGGTAGTGGTTCGAGTACCTCCCCTGTCGCTGCCGGAGCTGACGCGATCGACGGCGACGCTTCGCGAGATTTCCCGATATGACGCGGTGACCCTGTTCGAGCAGCGTGCGGGCGCCGCAGTGCCGGGTTTCAGGCTCACCGAGGACAACATGGGCACGGTGGCTGAAATCTGCCGGCGTCTGGAAGGCCTGCCCTTGCCGATCGAACTGGCGGCGGCACGATTGCGGGCGATGTCGGTCGAGCAGATAAGAGAGCGCCTCGGCGACAGACTCCGACTTCTCACGCTAGGCGGCAGAGGAACACCGACGAGGCAGCAGACCTTGAGGTTGTGCATCGACTGGAGCTATGACCTGTGCTCGTCGCAGGAACAGTGGTTATGGGCTCGGCTGGCGGTGTTCGCCGGTGGTTTTGAGCTCGACGCTGCCGAGGGGGTCCTCGCCGCGGACCCGCCAGACGGAGAGTTACTCGATCTGCTCACGTCCCTGATCGATAAGTCGGTCTTGATCCGCGAAGAGGTCGGGTCGGTGGTGCGGTATCGACTGCTGGACACGATTCGCGAATACGGACGAGAGAAATTATACGAAGCCGGCGGATACTGGGACCTTCGAAAAAGGCATAGAGATTGGTACGAGCAACTCGTGCTCCGCGCGAAGACCGAATGGATCGGTCCGCTGCAGGTGGAGTGGATCGCCAGACTGGAGCGTGAGCAGCCGAATCTGCGCGACGCCATGGAGTTCTGCCTCAGCGAGGACGGCGAGGCAGAAACGGGCATGCGCATCGTCACCGGGATGTATCAATTCTGGTTCGTGCGAGGGTTGTTCAGCGAAGGCCGTCACTGGCTCGATCGTGCACTCACAAGTCAGGAAGGTCAGCAACCCTTCGACCGGATCGAGGCTTTGTGCACCAGCAGCATGCTGGCCGCGTTGCAGGGCGACGTTGCCGCCGGCACCGTATCGACGGACCAAGCACGACTGCTGGCTGCCCGGGTCGGGGGTGCCGACCTCGATGCGTTGGTCGCTTTCGCGGAGGGGTGCCTCGCCGTCTCCGACGGAGAGGTTCGGAAAGGTATCGCCAGCCTCGAGAACGCGATCAACGTCTTCCGTCCCGAAGGCGATCTCAACCAGCTGGTGCCGGCACTGGTCTGGCTGGCGCTCGCCTTCGAGATGACCGGCGACATCCAGCGAGCTACAGAGAGCTACGAGGAGCTCATTGCGCTCACCGAGTCGCGGGAGGAAATAATATGGCGAGCAATGGCGCTGTGTGACTATGGTTTCGCGATGTGGCAGCACGGAGAACGTGAGCGTGGAACCGCGCTCCTCGAGGACGGTTTGCGGCTGTCCCGGAAGGTGGGAAGTCAGCTGAGCTACGCCTGGGCGCTCGAGCAATTTGCGTGGACCGACGTCGGACAGAGGCCGGAACGGTCCACGGTGCTGCTGGGCGCTGCGGACGTACTGTTCAGCGCTACCGGTGGTCGCGCACCCGCTCTCACAAACACTGCCACTTTGCACGAGAAGTCTCGGCAGCACGCTCGAACCTCTCTCGGTGAGAGAGCATTTGAGGCCGCAATGAAGCGAGGCGCAGCACTGAGCGCGGACGAGGCGGTTGCCTACGCGTTGGGTGAAGAAGCGCGGGCCGAGGTGCCCGCGACGACTGGCGAGGCCCTCAGCCTCACCCGACGCGAGCAACAAGTGGCTGAACTGGTCGCCGAAGGACTGAGTAACAGGGCAATTGCCGACCGGCTTGTAATTTCCCAACGCACCGTCGAAGGTCACGTCGAGCACTCCCTGGTCAAACTCGGCTTCACCTCGCGTACGCAACTTGCCGCGTGGGTCCACGAACAGAAACCCGGCTGCTGAGCCACCTTCTCGTCCGAGCTGGGGCTGATCCGAGAACGGACCGTCCGCACGGCGAGTGCGCGTCTTTGGTGATCCCAATCGACGCGCTGACAGGCGGCAAAGCCGCGCGTGGCAGGTCCGGGGGAAGTGGCTGGTCCGAAGTGCCGGTGTGCGGAGTGTCAGCCGGCCGCGCAAGACGTGAGAGTCGCCCGGAGGGTCCGCCCGGGCTTGCCGTCGACTGTCGTTGACCAGCCGGCAGTCAAAGCACTCGGCTTCGGGTACACGCCCTTCCAGTAGGTGCAGGTGGATTCCATCACCACCCGCCGCACGTGCCAGTGCCGCAACCGGCCATCATCACCAACAACGTGCGGTGGCCGTGCGGTAACCGCGCAGCTCCGGCATTCGCCTACCGGGCCGCTTGTGGGTGCGGCACCCGCACACACGCCTCGAGAACGGCCTTGCCGAGATCCAGCGCCGCGACCCGTTCCACTAACAGTTCGACATCGGCGACCCATCCATGACGAAAGTCGTTCCCACAAAACCGATTGCATGAACGCCGCCGCCCGCAGGAACCGAACAGTTCACACCGATATTCGGGGCTTACCGGCGCCAAGAATGATCGACCTCGGTGAGAGACCGCACCCGATCTTCCCGCGTGCGCCCGCGCCCCAGGAAGGGGACCAATGAACTGACATGGGCGGGTGGCCACTGCCGACCAGCCGGCGACCTGGGCATACCACGGCACCCACCCTCACCATGCCCACCTACGTAGTACGCGGGTACAGCCAATAGGTAGCGGATAGGTAATTTCCCGCTGGCACCAAGGCGTGGCTGCAGCGATTCTCATGTGATGGGCATCACCTGAACGGTTGGGCCACCGAGGTCAGCCTTCGGGTACGGGCTTGGACAGCAATGCGGTCCTTGTCCGAAATATGGGCGAGAGCCAATGAGCTTGGAGTGAAATGAAGATCGATCTGCTGTATGCGTTGACGAATCGTTCGGGCGAGTTGTCCTGGCATGAGGTGCTGGAGGCGACGCGGCGTCATGCCGTGATGGCGGACGAGTTGGGGTTTGACCGGATTTGGCTGGGTGAGCATCATTTCGACACCGATGGGACGGATGCGAGCCCGAATCCGATCATGTTAGCGACGGATCTGGCCGCTCGGACGAACCGGATCCGGTTCGGGATGGCTGCGGTGTCGCTGACGTTGTGGCATCCGTTGCGGGTCGCGGAGGATCTTGCGTTGCTCGATCACTTCAGCGAGGGCCGGTTGGATGTGGCGTTCGGTCGCGGGATCCTGCCGATCGAGGTGATGAACCTCAATCCTGCAGCGAGTCGGTGGAATGGTTCGGACAACAGCCGGGCGATCTTCGAGGAGAACCTGGAGATCGTCCGCAGGATCTGGACGGAGGATCTGTTCAGTTGGTCGGGAGAGCGGTACACGTTCCCGGAGCCGCGGACGAAGTTCATTCACTCGCCGGGGGCGCCGATGCCGGAGGGCTGGGTCGACGAGCAGGGCCATCTGAAGGCGTTCGGGATGACGCCGCAGCCGTTCCAACAGCCGATGCCGCCGTTGTTCGCGGTGACCGAGTCGGTGGAGGGGTTCCGTGGTGCGGCGCAGAAGGGTCTCAAGCCGATTACCTGGTATCCGACCGGTCAGGTGCTGCGCAATCTGCTCGACCTCTATCGGGAGGAGAAGGCGGCTGTCACCGGCGCGACGCCGGACCTGGGGGAGGATGTCGGGGTGCTGCGACTGTGCTACGTCGCCGAGACCGATGAGCAGGCGCGTCGGGTCACCGAGGCGAGTGTGGTGGAGTTCTTCGAGTTCGTATGCCGGGTCCGTGGCATCGGGGTGTGGCTCGACGCCGACGAGGATCCGGAAGATCCGCGGTTCAAAGAGATGGATCCGTTCGATCTGCTGATGGAGCGCGATCACCTGATGATCGGCTCGGCGGCGAGTGTGACCGAGAAGATGACCCGGCTGACCAGGTCGCATGGCATTCAGAATTGGTTGCTGCAGATGGGCTTTCCCGGTGTGGCACATGACGAGGTGGATCGTTCCCTCGAGTTGTTCGCGGCCGAGGTCATGCCTGAGATGCGCAAGCTCGACTCCACCCTCGCGGCTGCCCAGTGATCGACGAAGCCCTCACGGAAGGAATACTCATGACGGAATACCTCAACCCAGGCAACCTTTCCTACCCTCGATTCGGAATGAATCCGGGTGTGGCGACAAAGGACTACGTGTTCTGCGGCGGCATGGCGCTGGATCTGGAGACGCTGGTGCGTAAGCCGGAGGCCGACACCATCGCGAACGAGACGAAGATCGCGCTGGAGGAGATCCAGGGGATCCTCGAGACTGCCGGCTGCACGCTCGGGGACGTGGTGAAGACGACCTGTTACCTGGCCGACGATTCGTATCGCAAGGAGTTCTGGACCGCGTACACCGAGGTCTTCGGGGAGGGTCCGTACCCGGCGCGCACGACGCTCGTCGTCGGCATCGCCGGCGACTGCCGCGTCGAGATCGACGCCGTCGCGCTCCGGCCACGGAACCAGGGGTAGAACCCCGCGAAGAAAATGTCGGGGTGTGCGAGCGACAAGTCGTCGACCCGACGCACAACTCGACCCCGAAGTCATCGGTGAGATCGCTCGCCCGGAACAGACAAAATCTGCACCAGCACACGAAGCGCCCCGCCGAATGAGCCGCCGTCGAAGTCAGCACGGTGCCCAAACTGCACGCTGAAGCTATTCAGCTTCCTACAGGGTTCTGCGACGACCACGGCGCGACATGACGGCGACAACAGCTCCAGTCCCCACCTAACACCGTCCTGCCCAGGACGCCCGAATCCGAAGTCTTGTCCTAGTCGGATTGCCCTCGAATCAGAGGCTCCGCGCATTATTCGACCGATCCGTGAGAAGGCGGGTCGCTAAAGAGAGGAACACCTGCGATGGAGTTCGGTATTTTCATTCCCAGTGCTCGGAATGGTTACATCATTTCTGAGGCTGCTCCACAGTATTCGCCGACGTACTCGCACATGAGGGAGATCATTCAGGCGGGTGAGGAAAACGGGTTCTCCTTTGCCCTGTCGTTGTCGGCGCTGCGCGGGCACGGTGGCACGACGGGGTTCTGGGACGACGCACTGGAGTCGATGACACAGATGGCTGCCCTCGCCCGGGACACGACGACGATGAAGCTGATTGGCTCCGTCAATATTCTGGCGATCCATCCGGCGATCGCGGCGCGGATGGCGGTGACGATCGACCAGATCAGCGAGGGGCGTTTCTCACTCAACATCGTTCCCGGCGGATGGCACCCCCGTGAGCTCGAGGTCATGAATGTGTGGCCAGGCTATGAGTACAACAACTACCGATGGGAGTACGCGGGTGAGTACTGCCAGGTGGTGCGCGAGCTCTGGGAGAACGGCGTCTCAAACTTCAAGGGCAAGCACTTCCAGTATGACGATCTGCGGATGGGCCCGAAGCCAGACAATCACGTGAACATCGTGTGTGCCGGCGCCTCGGACGACGCCATCGCATTCACCACGAAGTACGCCGACTACTCGTTCCGCCTGGCCTGGGGAGGCGTGGACGCCCTCGAGGAGGTCGTGGGCAGGTTCAACGAACAGATGGAGGACGCGGGGCGGACCATTCGGCCGTTTGTGGCATTGGGTGTTGTCCTCGCTGACACCGACGAGGAAGCGGAAGCAAAGCTGCAGAGCTACATCGACACCCCGGATCGGGGTGTGATGGAGTACATGATCGGGCAGGCATCCACCGATTCCGCCAAGGGCGGCACCTCAGAGATCCTCGCCGGGGTCGACGCCAAGGGATTCGTGCAGTTTTCGACGGATTTCATCACCGGTTCCCCGGAGAGTATCGCGCGCCAGCTCGACGAGTGGGCCGAACTCGACGTCGCTGGATTCATGCTGATCTTCCCGGACTACGTGGAGGACATCAAGCGGATGGGTCGTGAGGTGTTCCCGCTGATGAAGAACTTTACCGCGGTGCAGGCGCTGCAGAACGCCTGACTTTCCCGCGCCGCGAGCTCCCAAATGCGGGCCGCCACATGATCTGGCCAGGCTGTGTGGCGGCCCAGGGCGGCACCTTCCGTTGTGAGAGTGCCGAGAACCTGTCAATGCGATGAAAATAAGGATGGAACCATGTCCACAACGCTGCTCAGTGAAGAACTGAGGACGAACATCAAGAAGGCCGAGAGGATGCTGATCGGCTTTGAGTGGGTCGACGCGTCCACTGCCGAAACGATCGCGGTGGAGGATCCCGCGACCGGAGAGGTCGTTGCTCATGTCCCGGCCGGTAACGCCCAGGATGTCGACCGCGCGGTCTCGGCTGCGTGCGCAGCATTCCGCGGACCGTGGCGCCGGCTGACTCCTCAGGAACGTGGCCGACTGCTGTGGAAGCTGGCGGATCTGATCGAGGACCGTGCGCAGGAGTTCGCAGAGTTGGAGTCGCTGGATGCGGGGATGACGATCGGCGAGGCCAGATACGTCGATGTGGCGTTCTCGGTCGATGTGTTGCGGTATTACGCGGGATGGCCGACCAAGATCACCGGGGACACGATCCCGGTGTCGTTTCCGACGAACTTCGGCGGCCCCTATCATTCGTACACGCTGCGTGAGCCCCTCGGTGTGGTGGGGTGCATCGTGCCGTGGAATCTCCCTTTGATGATGGCGGTCAAGAAGATTGCGCCGGCGCTCGCGACGGGAAATACGGTGGTTGTCAAGCCGGCCGAGCAGACTCCGCTGTCGATCGCACTGCTGGGGGAGTTGGTGCTGGAGGCCGGTTTCCCCGAGGGTGTCTTCAACTATGTCACCGGATACGGGGAGACGGTGGGGGCCGCCTTGGTCGAGCACCCGGACGTGAACAAGATCAGTTTCACCGGCTCGGGTCCGACAGGGAAGGCGATCATCAAGGCGGCCACGGGCAACCTCAAGCGCGTCTCCCTCGAACTGGGCGGGAAGTCACCGAATATCATCTTCGGCGACGCCGATCTGGGGAAGGCGATTCCGTCGGCCGCGCTGGCGATCTTCGCCTGCCAGGGTGAGAGTTGTGTCGCCGGGTCGCGTCTGTACGCGCACCGCTCAGTGTTCCAGGATGTGGTCAACGGGCTGGTCGAGGCGGCTGACAGCATCCGGTTGGGCCGCGGCTTGGATGCGGCGTCGCAGATGGGTCCGCTGATTTCGGCGGAGCACCGGGACCGAGTGCTCGGTTTCATCGAACTCGCCCGCAGCGAGGGAGCCGAGATCGTCACCGGCGGCTCTGCGTGGGGGAGCGAAGGCTATTTCGTCGAGCCCACCGTCTTGGCGAACGTCGGCTCGGACTCGAAAGTCCTGCGGGAGGAAATCTTCGGTCCGGTTCTGACGATTGTGCCGTTCGACACCGAGGACGAGGTGCTGGCGCTGGCGAACGATTCGCACTACGGACTCGGTGCGGGGGTGTGGACCCGGGACCTCGGCCGCGCGCACCGCGTGGCCGCGGGAATCGAAGCGGGTCAGGTGTGGGTGAACTGCTATCAGACGGTGGATGCGGCGTTGCCTTTCGGTGGGCACAAGCAGTCGGGGTTGGGGCGGGAAACCTGCAAGGAGAGTCTCGACGAATATCTCGAGCTCAAGACAGTCGTCGTCGATCTGTCGTAGACCACGGGCACATATGGCTCCATAGTCGTCGGTGGCGCCGATGCGGGGTCGTAGCCGCCCACGTCTGACCGAGGACCCGCAGGTGTCGGTCTTGCCGGTCGCGGTCGTCGGCGGCACCTACCAACGATTTTCGAGTAGTGAGGGTTTGAATAGTGACAATGACCGATGTGGATTTGACGGCTACGTGTTTGATTGGTGGTCGGTGGGTGCCGGGGTCGGGAGCGGATGCCATCGAGGTGTTCAATCCTGCGACGGGGCGGGTGATTACGGAGTTGGTGCCGGCGTCGATTGAGGATGCGGAGGCGGCTGTGGTGGCTGCGTCTCGCGCTTTCGCCGACTGGGGTTCGCGG
>NZ_JAAOQS010000177.1:0-11292 GCF_011603105.1 Rhodococcus sp. A14
ACACCAGGGTGGGCAGGGACGAAGCTGCCTCAACAGGGCGTTGGCGGCGTAGCCGCAAGTCCGCTGGATCGGTGGGCGTGTCGAAGGGAAGAGGTGATCGACACTGATGTCCGTCGCTGGTACTGATGGTTTCTGGTGCAGTGTCGCTGCCGATTTCTGGTTGAGGAGGCGCAGTGTCCAATAGTGGTGTGCCGTTGTTGATGGTGGATCGGTCCGAGGCCCTCGATCGCGATGATGCGTTCGCGGTGACCGAGCTCGCCGACGGTTCAGGTTGGAAGCTGGAGGTGCACATCGCCGGGGTCGCGGACGTCGTGGCCCTAGGTTCCGACGCCGATGCGACGGCATTCCTGCGCCGTGAATCGAAGTATCTGTCCCGTCGGACGGTGCCGATGCTTGGCCGCGACACCGAGCAGGCGGCAACATTGACCGAGACAGCGGAGAGGTCCACGCTGCGGGTATTAGCTGATCTGTCCGCGGACGGGGTGGTGTCCGGGGTGAGCGTCGATCGCGGGCGGGTGCCGGCCGGTAGGTGCGTCGCGGTCGATCATGCGCAGATCACCGAAATCTTCAGGTCGGTCGCTGACCCGCTACACGAGGGCGTGCGAGCCGCGAATGGCGCTGCGGAGGTGCTGCTCCAGGGACGTCGCAGGTCCGGTGTCTTCGCCCTCTACGATCTCGCGCGCGGCTGGGGCTCCACTGAGGAAGGGGGGATCGCGCCGATCCCCCTGGACGTGCGCACGGTGGGATATGTCATCGTGCAGGAGTTGATGATCGCAGCCAACGAGGCGATCGCCATGTGGTGTGTGCAGGAGGATCTTCCTGTACTGTTCCGCAATCACCGCAGTGCGGTGACCGCGGGCAGCACCGAGGACCTCGCGGCGGAGGTTGCGGTGGCGATGACCGATCCAGTGCTGTTCGAGAAGCTGCGTTCGCGTCTGCAGTCGTCGTATCGTGCTGCCACCTACGCCCCGACGGTGCACGGCCATCACGGGCTCCGGTTGGCGGCGTATACGCACGCGACGTCGCCGCTGCGCAGGGTGTCGGACCTGATCACTCAGCGGGTGATCTTCGCCCACCTCGACTCCGCGCCTGCCCCGTACACGACAGAGCAACTCGGCAACCTCGCCGCCGATATCAACCGGCGTATCGCCGCGGACCGGGAGGAGAAGGCAGCGCACTTCAAGGCACGCGATCGAAAGGTGACCGCGCAGGTCGTTGCCGCCGGAGAACTCGAGGGTCTCGACTCGAAGCGGTGGGCGAAGGTGCTCGCGGCCGCAACAGCACGTGACCCGATCGGTGACGTGGTCAGCGAGCTGCGCCGCCGCGTGCAGACTGACGACGTGACGGTGACCATGATCGTGACGTTGCTCGAAGCCGGGGAGAATTGGGCGCCGATCCGACGCGAGGTCTTCGACTGGGCATCGCGGGCGCATCCGGAGTTCGGGCCGAGTGTGGTGTCGATGTGGCTGCAGGCGCATCCCGACCTGCATCGGCCCGAGATCGACGGCGATCACCGCGGACCCTCGCACACGCCGGTGTTCGCGGCCCGGTTCCGGGTGGGTCAGGTCTGTGGGCCGTGGGCCACCGCGGGCAGTAAGAAGCGCGCCGAGCAGGACGCAGCGTGGGGCCTGACGAAGGCCGTCGCGGCAGGGGAGAGCCATCCGGAGGTCGGCTCTCCGCTGCGTGACGATCCGCAGCCCGTTTCCCCGAGCGCCACCCACGCAGGGGTACGGGTGAGGTCGGCGTCAGCGTGCTGCGGACCCATGGATTCGGATTCGGGCCAGGCATCGAGACGGCGGGAGCGAGCGCAGAAGAACCCGATCGCCTGGGTGATCAGCCATGCCGAACACCATGGCCATCCCTCCCCGCAGTGGGCCGTGAGAATGGAGGGTGCCGCCCACGCGCCGGTGTTCACGTGCGAAGTCCGCTACCTGGATCACACAGCAACCGGCAGTGGGACAACTAAGAACCTCGCTAGAACCGCCGCGGCAGCGGACCTTGTCGATTCGCTTCTCGACGAGACGTCTCCAGCTCGATCGCACCGGTAAACCGAAGCTCACTCACCCGGTCAGTGTCCGTGTCGATAAAGACGTTATGGGCGCCGCCGTGGCCACGGCGGCGCCGGCTAGCTCTTGGTGGCCTCGGCGGCGAGCGGCCCTCCGGCCAGCGAAAGGGGAGCGCTGGTCGTAGGGCCTGGCTGCCACCGGGGCCGTCGAGCCCGCTGTGCAGCGTAGGTCGGGAGTACCCGCGGAACATCGAATTACTCCGCGCTTCGTCCCGGGAGAAATCGACCGTAATGCGGGCCGTGGGGGCCCGTATGCCAGCTCGCCACGTGCGCGGCCGGCGCACTTGTGAACCCACATGGCCTGGGCGCCGATCGGCCCGTGGTTGTGAGTTCGTCTGGTGGGCGCGGACGGGTCATGCTTATGCTCCGAGGGGCAGCCGAAGAAAGGTGCAGTCCATGAGTGACGAGAGCGAGAAGAAGTCGGCGTCACCGGATGCGTTGGAGGTGGGCACCCGGGTGCTGGTGCGTAGGCCGTCTGAGGCAGTGACAGGCGTGATCGTCGAGGACTACGCCGAACTGACCGACACCGCTGGACGCGGCCACGATTGGGCACCTGTCCATAGGTGGGCGGTCGCCCTTGACGACGGGCGTCTGGTCTTCGCCGACACCGAGGACCTCACGGTCGATCTAGGCGCTGGGGACTCCGGATAGAGGGGCAGCACCGCAGCACCACTGACGGGTTGGCCGGGAACGTTCGCACCGGTGAGTCGGCGTTGTTTCCCCAAGATCATCCACAGCGGCGGGGCCTCGTTCCGACGCCTTCGCTTGCCCTCCTAGCTACCCTGAGATGTGCCGGCACCGGCCCGGCCGTGACCCGAGAAAGTTTCGTTGCTCGACTGATTTTTCCGGCTTCTCCGCTATGGCTCATATTGTCGCAGTGGATAGTTCACGACGACAAGAATGTGGACAGTTGTCGAGGAGTCGGGGCGTGCGGAGCGAAGCCCGATGGGAAGGAGTGTGACACGAGGCATTCGAGGACGCAGCGATGGTATCCCGACCGATCCCGGCTGCTAGTCCAACCTCGTCACCGCTGGCGAGGCAGAGATCGAATGAGGCACCGAGCAGTACCCGGTGACAGTTGATGTGGTGTCGAATCCGAGCCCTGACCCCGAAATCCGAGCCCTGTCCCCGAACAGCTGCAACCGGGCGTCGCTACGTCCATGCTCGGGTCAGCGAGCCGATGAACACGACGTCGACCGGGAGCCCGCGCCGTGCCAGCCGTACGCCTCGTAGCGGGCGGCGGACCGAGGTCAGCAGGGACGGTAGCCCCGCTCGGTGCGCTAGTGGCACGGTCCCGCGAGAATGTCGCTTATGTTGTGGTCCAACGCCATACGACTGCCGGTCGGCCGGTGGCCTGCACGCGGACACGCTCGTCGGTGCGTTCGAGTCCAGGTATCGCCTTGAGGGTGCGATTGAGATTGCCTTGATCGGGGCGGCTGCCGGTGAGGGCAGTGGTGACCGTGACTGCGTGGGTGGCGGGAAATTCTGCGCCGAGGAGGGCCCGGGTGAATGTTGCGTCCCGCCAGAGGAGGCTGGTGGCGAGGATGCGGCGTCCGGCCGCGACGATGCGGTCGTGGTCGAAGGCAAGGGTGCCGTGTTCGTCGAAGCCACGCCACTGCGTCGCGGCGGCAGGGTCCGTGGTGATGTTGTCCGCGGTGATGACGGCCCACATGGCGATGGACAGGGTCGGCCCTCGCGGGTCGCGACTGGGTTCGTCGAACACCTCGAGTTGTCCCACGGCCAGGATCGCGTCGTCCGGGATACCGAGCTTAGTGGTGACGGCGCGGCGGGCGGCCATTTCGAGGCGTTCACCGGCGCCGAGAAGGACACCGGGCAGGGCCGTCTGCCCGGTGTACGGCTCCCAGCGGCGGGGCGCGACGCCGTAGCGCAGCGAGCCTGGCTCCGGATTGCCGAACCGGAGAGCGACCACGTCGACGGAGACCGATGACTGTTCCATACGGTGATCATGCGACAGCAGGCTCTCGGACGCGACGAGCGGCCCGACTGGGACCGTCGGAGGTGAGCACCACCGGTGCGCCGACCAGCGATCCGAGGTGCGCCGCGACGTCTGCCGGATGCGTCGGCAACTCGACTGTGCCGGGCGTGAGGGCGGACAGGACGTCGGTGAGGTGTTGTTGATGCGTGAGGTCCTTCCACGGCCCGAGCGGCAGCAGGTCGCCGACGCCGGGGTACCGGCGTGCGCTACGGAGGGCGATCCCGGCCGCTGCGGCACGGGTCACCGCGTCGAGGTGGGTGACGGCGAGACTGTCCACACCGCCGCATACGGTTGCGGCGTACCGCATCAGTACCTCGTCGAGGTCCCCGATCCGGAAGGTGCCCTGGTAGCTGCCGGTGTCGTTGTGCAGTTCGGGAAGGACCGCACCGAGTGTCGGGTTCTCGGTGGGCATCGGGCCTGCACCGTGCCGGGTGGTGTAGGTGCGGGTGACGCCGAGCACGTGGCTGTCGCGGCCGTGCTCGGCGGAGAGTGCGCGCGCGTTGCTCGGTTCCACGGTGGACCAGGTGGTGTGTGGGTGGAACCCGCGCCACTCGTCGAGTAACACTCCTTGTGCGCCCTCGTAAACCAGGCGCCCTCCGTCCGCGAGGGCGGCGAGATCACCGTCGTCGGTGATCCGGACCGCGGCCACGAATTCGGAGTACATGATGACCATGTCGTCGAGGTCGGGCCACCGGTGCACGCTGGGGGAGACCAGGTGACGGTAGTGGTCGGCCATCGCGGCGAGTTTGGCGCGCAGCACCGCTGGGCGGTGGCAGTCCCCGACGGTGGGTGCCTCCGGGTGGTCGAGGGCGTAGGCGGAGGTCTCGCCGATACCTTTGCCGCAGGAGCCGTGCCTGCCGTCGCCGCGGGCGTACTCGCGGGCGCGGTTGGCGGCGACGTGGATCGGGGTGGTCAGTAGCGCGTGGGCGTCGATGTGCAGTAACTGGAGCGGATTCGGTACACCCAGCGCGGCCAGGGCGCGGGCCTCGGCGGCGAGGGCGATCGGTTCGACGAGGACATGCTTCGACAGCACCGTGGGAACGCCGGAGAAGGTCCCGGACCCGAACTGGGAAAAGGTGTGTTGGCGACCGTCGACGACGACGTTGTGCGCGGCCTGTGCGCCGCCGTTGAACCGGACGACTGCTGCGACGTCGAGGCCGGCGTCCGGTGCGCAGAGCCAGTCGACGGTGGCGCCCTTGCCGGCGTCGCCGAAGCCCAGGTCGACGACGATGATGTCGTGGTCACCGAACACCGTGGTCATGGGATCTCCTGTCGTAGAAGGGGGACGTCGGGAGGCGGGGCTCGCACCCGAAGCGGGATCGAATGCCCCGCCTCCCGAACGGGTGTCAGGTGAAGGACACGTCGTCGCTGCCGGACGGATCGATCGGCAGTGGACTCACCGCGACGGGGGCCCGCGCCGCACTGAGGACGGCGAGCGCGTGACCGACGGTGTCCGCTTCGGCGGCGGATCCGACGTCACGCAGGTCCGCCAGACCCTCACCGAGGTCGATGCGGTCCTCGCCCATGCCGACCGTCAGAGCGATCAGCTCGCACACCGCGCCCGGGTCGTCCAGCTTGAGGAACCGTTCCCCGAAAAGATACTGCCAGTGCTCCGCGATCTCGGGATCGTGGTAGTACGCAGACTGATTCGGCAGTACGAAGTAGACGTTCCACCGCCGTTCGAGTTCCCGGTACACCGACTCGACGGTGACATCGCGGTCGAGGTCGTCGCCGATCACCGCGCGCACGTGCCGGGCAGACAGTCGGGCCTTGTTCAGTTCGTCGCCGATGATGAACAGGTACCCCTTGTGGCCGCGTTTGTCCCACGCGTCGGTGGCGGTGTGCCGCGCCATGAAATATGCGGCCAGCTCGTAGCTTTCGGACTTCTGTCCGCCGCCGTTGCCTTCGAGGAAGATGGTGCGGAGTTGCTCGTCCATGGCGTTTCCGGACTCGAATTGACCGACCTGCAGGGGCACTCGGTCGGAGTCGGCGTCCCCGATGCCGCCGAACAGGATCTGCGGGTCGTCGGCATACCCCTTGCGCTGCAGCAGGCCGTGCAGTTTGCCGAGCTTGTCCTGCATGATCCGCGGTACCGCGCCCATCGAACCGGTGACGTCGAAGAGCACGGCGATCGGTAGCGACTCGGGGTGCCCGGCCGAATCCCGGCATTCCCGCACGGTCACACCCAGCGGGTCCAGGGTCGGATCGGCCTTCCACTGGTCTCTCGGTCGTGCGTACAGGGCGCTGGTGTAGCCGAAGTCGTCGACGCCGCGGGCGGCGCGGAACGTCTTGGCCGCGGTGTAGGTGTCGTCATCCCATTTGCCGTATCCCATGGTGGATCACTGTCCTTTCGTGGTGGGCATGGTGAACGGGCGGAAGCGTCGCCGCCCGTAGAGCGTGTCGAGCAGGTCGTCGAACTCGTCGAGCAGATCGACGGCGTCAGGTCGCAGACCAGGTTGTGGTTGCATGCAGCCGCATGCGAACGCGCGCAGGCGGTCCGGGGCCGTGTCGGCGAGCATGGTCAGCATCAACCGATGGGCCATGAACACATCCCAGGCCGGGGTTGCGGGGGAGTCGGTGGAACTTTCCGGTGGATAGTGCACCTGCAGAGAGGGGATCGTCGCCAGCGGAACCGTGCCTGGGCGGGTGGCGAACGACCACCCGGCTAGTACCACTCCATGCCGCTCAGGGTGAATGAGGACGTTGTCCGCGGTCACCGCGGTGTGCACCCACCCGGCGCGATGCGCTGCTGCAAGGGCCCGCAGCAGACGCCGGTGCATCCACACCCAATCCCGCGGATCGAGCCCGTCCGGGTACGCAGCCCGGACGTCGGCGAGTGTGACGAATCCGGTGGTTAGCGAGTCCAGCACGTTAACCTGCCGCCGGGCGCCGGTCACAGGTTCGGCGTGGGTGAGGTGGTCGATCAGCTGCGGGAAGTACGCGCGCAGCCAATCATTCCCGCCCTCGGCGGACGCCGCGATCTCAGTGAGCGCCGCCCGTTCCGCATCGATCAGAGCGTTCGAGGAGACATTGCGGGGAACCTTCACCACCACGCCCGCGCCGCCGCTGTCGGTGGCACGGTGCAGGTCGGCGATCGAACCGCGAGAATGCCGAGTCCCGAGTCGGTAGGAGCCGCGACTGCCGTCCAACACGATCGCTGTGGCCGAATTCGTGCCGGACACAGCAGCTTGCCAGCGGCGGTACAGGTCGGATGCGTGGGTGAATGCCGCTGCGGCGCGGGCTGCGTACGCGGGATCAACCCGATCCGGGTGAATCAGAATCGACAGGCGGCGGAACTGCCGACGGGCAGCGCGCTGAGCCGCCGGGTCGTGGGTGATTGGGCCGAATAGGTCGCTCGGCACGATTGCCGCGCCGACGACGTCGAGTGCCTTCATCATCGCTTCCATAGTTTTAGTCTAATCGACTAAAACATGGGATTGCAATCCCCACTAGGAATCAGCAAAAGGCAATGCCGATCGGCGCCACCCATGTCGGCGGAAACCACGAGGACGTCGCCGCGATCCCCGCCCACTCCTGGAGTCAGTCCCGGTTGGCGGGAACGACCGGTCACGTGCGCCAGCGACACCATCAGTCCGCCACCACACGTCATTGGAAGTGGATCGACGACCGGTCGTAGGTCGATGCGAATACGGTGCGCAGTCTTCGCGACTACATCGAAGATGGCAGGATCAGGTCATCGAGATCGGAACCTCGATGTGAGGGTCCGGATCGAGATTTAGGGAGTATCGGCATGGCGCAGGGCATTGTGAAGTGGTTCAACGGTGAGAAGGGCTTCGGTTTCATCGCACCCGACGACGGAACTCCGGACGTTTTCGTGCATTACTCGGAAATCTCGGGCAGCGGTTTCAAGTCGCTCGATGAGAACCAGCGTGTGGAGTTCGAGGTCGGCCAGGGGCAGAAGGGCCCGCAGGCCACGAACGTGCGCTCTGTCTGACCAGTGCCACGTGGGGACCGCATCCGTGGGTGCGGTCCCCCTTTAATATCGCCTCATACCGCCGGATCGGTCCCCGCGCGGGTAGAGCCTCAACAACGGGGATCCGCGACCCCGGCGCCCACAGTCCGTACTGACGAGATCATGACCACCGAGAATGAACCGGCGGGCGGGGCACTGCCCTATTCAGCTCTTATCGACGTGGCAGAAGTATCGATGGCTCAACTCTCCACCGATGTCCGTCGCCCCTGGTGATCCTGACCCATACCGTCAGTGTGCCCACGCAGGGGCTCCGGCATCGGTCAGTGGATTGGTTGCGGCTCGGCCCGCGATGCTACGTATGTGAGGACGTCGTCAAGGATTCCGAGAGCCTGTTTGGCTTCCTCGATCGTGACGGTCATCGGTGGTGTCACGCGGAGGACGTTGCCGGACAATCCGCGCTTGCCGATGAGCAGCCCCCGTTTGCGGCATTGCGTGAGAATAGTGTTCGTTGCGGCGACTGCGGGTTTCTCTGTTCCGTTCTCGACGAGTTCGACTCCAAGCATGAGTCCGGCGCCTCTCACGTCTCCTGTCAGTGGGTGGCGGGTTGCCAGTTCCTGCAGCCCGGTTGACTGTAGGCGGCCGACGTCGGCAGCATTGGCTTGCAGGTCGTGAGACTCGATGAAGTCAAGTACGGAGTTTCCGGCTGCCATCGCGATCGTGTTGCCGCCAGCGGTCGAGATCGAGTTCGCGGTGAGGCAGTTCATCGGTTCGTTTTCGGCAACGACACCGCCGATGCTGATTCCGTTCGCGAGCCCCTTGGCGAAGGTGATCGCTTGGGGGCGAACTCCGAAGTGTTCGATTCAGAAGTAGGAGCGTCCGGTTCGGCCCAGCCGGATTGGACCTCGTCGGAGACGAAGGGGATGTCGTAGGCGTCGTGAACCTCTTTCATCGCGAGGAAACCCGTCGGGTGGGGTCGCGAATCCGCTCGCGCCTTGGATGGGTTCGGCGAGATAGCGGTCACCGAGTGGCCTCACCGGCGGCAGCCCTAGATCCACGTTTCGGTCGGTGGGGGCGGCGAACCGGGCGTGGCCGACGGCCACAGGCATTCGATGCTGATGTGATGTGTGGTGAATGCGGTCGGCCGGATGTGGTGTCGGTACGTCATGGCGGTGGAGTCAGCATGTGTGCGCTAGAACAACGCCGCCGAATCGATGAATAGGGTCGCGATGACTTATCGACAGGGCTGTTCAGAATGGGTTTGATTCTCACGGGAGTCCACGAAGAAGATCGGGCGGTTACTCGATTGACAAATCGCTCCCCGGAAGGATGAGGATGGTCGGCATTGCTCTGAGACCTGGCATGCGCGTCGAATGACAGGTGTTAGAGCAGGGGTTTCTCGCAGACGGCCCCGCGATCCCGCCTCGTCCCTCAGCCTCCCACTCCATCCACTCGGCCGTGGGGCTCAAAGAGTAACTGCGCTCTCTCCTACCGGTCATCAGTGAGCAGCGTTGTACGCATCCGCGATCTCGGTGGGAATGCGCCCGCGCACTCCGATGTCATAGCCCTGCTCCCGAGCCCATTCCCGCACCGCTCCCACGTGCTCGCGGTCCCGGCGCACAGGCCTCCGATTGACCTCATCACCCGTCGTGAGTGTGCCCGCGGATCGATTCTTGCGGCCACCCACCTTCGTGGCGTGATCGATGTAGTGATCGAGTTTCTTGTGGAACTCTTTTGCATTCTTCGCCGACAAGTCGATCTGGTAGTCGATTCCATTCACTGAGAAGGCGATAGTTTCGCCTTTTCCCTCTGCAATGGGAGTACCGTCGATATCGTCGACGTGTTCGACAACTATTTGGCGCGCCATTCCAACACTCCTCTGTCCCTTTTACGCACCAACTCTACGTCCAATCGGTGATGCGTGCTCAGCTGAAATGCTTCACTCCACGGCATGTGTCGAAAATGGCAAATCGGACGAAATTCTTGGCTGAAAGGCTCGTCCACCATGCGGGCCAACTCTCGAATCTGCGGCAGGGGTTGGACGTAGTCGGGAGCCAAGAGGAGCGATCCTCGCTGCCACAGGTCCGCCGTGGTTAGCGATGTGGGTCCCCAAGCGGTGACTCGCATTCGATCGTTTCCGCCCTGCCACGCCCCCGGAATGTCACGGGCGCGCGGCGAGACGAAGAAGCCCACGGCGACGGTGGTGGACTGGGACACCTCAGTGACGGCTTTCGCGGATCCGACCTGTGGCAGGCCGATGTTTCGGGACGGGTGGCGCGGGCACGCCGGGAGTATGACGACCGAACACGGAAACACGCACCACTCCGAATCCGGGTCGGAGGGGGACTGTCCGCTTCCGTCGCTGAGGTCCGGTGGCCTTCTAGACGATATGGAGTGACGCACGACTTGTCGTGAGCTCGCTCCCGTTGCGGCGGGACGTCCCCTCGGTCCGATGAAAGGGTGCGCCCGGCGCGGGGGACGATTTCAACGTCGTTCATGCTCGCTGCGCTGCGCGTGCTCCACGTTGACATCGCCGGCCTGCGCCGGACGGGTCAGCAGTAACCGAGGGACGCCCCCCGAAAGGGGCCGGTAGAGCGCTCTTGCGGGCCGAGGCCTCACGCACAAGATTCGTGGGTTACCGAGCAGACGAACCTGCCTGCCCGGCCTATCCGACAATTGTGGGAGGCCCCGGTGTTTACCGAGCGTACGAGCATTGGACTGGACGTGCACGCACGTTCGGTCGCGGCAGCGGCCATCGACAGTCTCACCGGTGAGGTGGTCCAGGGACGGTTGACCCCTGTGCTGGCCGGCCCCACGACGTCGATTTCGATGGAGGACCTGTCGAACGTGTGTCGGTTCCCGTCGACCGGGTTCTCCGGCCGGTC
The DNA here is from genome assembly GCF_011603105.1 of Rhodococcus sp. A14. NCBI lineage: Bacteria > Bacillati > Actinomycetota > Actinomycetes > Mycobacteriales > Nocardiaceae > Rhodococcus > Rhodococcus sp. A14. The sequence continues at coordinate 10,878 of NZ_JAAOQS010000177.1, forward strand.
ACCCTCCGTCGTGGTCCGGCTGCGTCGGTGTACGTCGCGGTTCCCGTTGTCTTCCGCCGGACCTGTTTGCGGGCTCGCTGGAATTGCCGCCCCAGATTGTGCGAGCGGCCTTTCGGGGTGGTTCCGACTAGCGGGTGCATCGTCGAGTTCGTGCCCGTGTTCTGGCGGTATCGGGTCGATCCCGTCGTACCGGGTGTGTTTGTCTTGGGGGCAGGTCGGGGTTGTCGGCGAATTCGGCTGTGGTGTTGGTGTGGTCGAAAGGCGAAGTTCGGGCCGACGCCGACGTACGCGCGATCGACCAGGTCGAGGGTGTGTCCGATCAGGGGAGCGAGACCGATGGTTTCACGTTGGGTATCGGCGCGTGGGTTGCCGGGTGTGTGGGAGCTGGCGGTCGGAATGCCCGTTGGTATTGGGG
>NZ_JAAOQS010000178.1:0-10766 GCF_011603105.1 Rhodococcus sp. A14
CCGCCACCCTCATCGCCCGCTCCCCCGTTCTCGCCCAAGGCCATATCGGCAACATCTGCGACACCATCCAGGCCGCCGGCATCGACACCACCCGCTGGACCGGCCACGACATCGCACAGACCCTCGACCGCGACACCACCCAACGTGGCTGGACCTGGCCCACAGCAGACCGGATCAGCTCACCGGTCGCCCTCCTCCGCTGGCGACTGACCCACATCGACTGGACCGGCCCCTCCCCCAGCCAGCACCGCACCGCAGCCGACGCCCGGCGCCGCCGCGAACAACACACCCGCCGCACCACCATCCACCGTCGCAACGCCCTGCAAGCAACCCCGGAGCAGCGGGAAGCCGCCCTCGCACAGATCCGCCGCGCCCTGCGTCACACCACACATCGCCGAATTGATCTCCGATGAGCCACCCAGCGGGAAGTTCACCAGTCTCGCGGGTAGTCCTCCACCATCATCGAGCCGCCGCACCTCGGGTCACGGACCGACTGCTACTGCCGTGGGACTACACCGGAGGCGATCCGGGGAACATCTCGATCGCAGTTGCGGCAGTGGACCGCTGCCGCAGTTGGGCGAGTTCTCAGAAGCTGGACGAGTCTCACGGCGTCCGCCCACCATTGGAGTACGTCGGCGGGGTGCGGCGCAGTGTGGATACGGTGTCAGCCATGACCGACTGGGTACAGCAAGCGCAAACCCTCACCGACCAGGTGCTGCGACCCGCCGCGGCGGAGGTCGACACGTCGGGGAAGATCCCGCCCTCGCACTTTTCCGCACTACGCGACCGGGGCTTCTACGGCCTCGCCTTCGCCACCACAGATCCCGTCGACACCCTCGCCGACGTCGGTGAAATCCTCGTCAGCGGATGCCTGGCGACCGCATTCGTCTGGGCACAACACCACGGCACCCTCCTCCGAATGATGATGTCGAGGAACACCACCCTCAAAGCCCGCTATCTCGCCGACCTGCGCAGCGGCGCCGTCACCGCCGGGGTGTCCGGCAGCGGCTACGCGAACCCGGACAACCCCGTCATCGTCGCGACCGAAACAGACGATGGATACACCATTACCGGGCAGGTTCCGTTCGTGACCGGATGGGGCCTCGTCGACACTATTGGCGTCACCGCATTCGACACCCGAGCACAGAAGACCGTCACCTTCCTCATGGACGCGACCGACGGCCCAAACGTCCACGCGAACCGAATCTGCCTGTCCGCGGCCGACGCCTCCAACACCGTCGAACTGACCTTCAACGGACACCACATCCCCCACACGGCAGTCATCCACGTCCGACAGGCGCGTCAGGGCGGACTCAGCATCGCCGACCGGGCGGTTCTCCGGATCAACGGCTCCCTCGCCCTCGGCGTGGCACGAGCATGCCTGACCGAAGCCGACCGCATCGGACACCCGACCGCACAGTTGTGGGAAACACACACCACGATCCGCGAGGCTCTCAACAACGCGGCCACCGGCGACGGAGACATCTACGACGCTCGCGCCCGCGCGAGCCGATTCGCCGTCACCGTGGCCAACTACGTCGCCACCGCCGCAGGAAGCCGATCAGTCACACGCGGTGAACCCACCGAGAGAATGGTCCGGGAAGCCGCCTTCAGCATGGTCTGCACCACCACCCCGGAAATCAAGTCACGCATCCTGACCGCACGCCACCCCTAGTGGAACCGCCGGACCGAGACGCATGACGGCGATCCCAGACCCCGACTTCCCGCACCCTCAGTCCCATCGCATGCCTCCCCGTCTCGCTCCACCGGAACCGGCGATCAGGCGGACCGACCCGCCCCTCTGATCAGTAAGCAGAACATCGCCCAACAGAAGAATCGTCGGCCAGGTCGCCGCCCACCGTGATGCACGGTGCATCACCCAACCCCGCCGCGAGTCCCATCTACCCCGGGACTACCACTTCGCGGTAAGGCGACTCGGCGAGTCTCGGCCAGTTACCCTTGCGCCCTCGAACCATGCGTGGAGCTCCGCGCTCAGGGATGCGGTGCTCGCTGGCGGCTCAGCTAGGCGGCTCGCAGCGGACGCAGGAGTCAGCAAAAGCGCGGCGGGTCGTATCCCGGAATGCCAAGTCTCGACCCGACGGGATACGGCCCGCACCCCTTAAACCGCCTCCGGACTGACCTCAATGGCCAGTTGGGGGCGGCTTTTTGTCGTTTAGGGGGACCTTCACCGCACCCGGCGGCGTGGTCTCGAAGGAAGGACCGACGCTCGTCGGCGGGATTCGGGCGGACCTTCTGACAACAGGAACCCGACAGCGCCTGTAGCTATCAGCTACACTTGTAGCAACTAGCTACACCACCCGGGAGTGAAGTGATGCAAAGCACTGGCGACAAGGTCACCCGCCTGGCAGCGGACCTGGTGGCCAGCGCCATGGCCGAGGGAGAACGGCAACACCGCACCGGTCGCCAACAACTCGAACACTGGGCCCGGGTGGGACGTGCGGTCTCGAGCCGGCAGACCGCGGCCCGCCGCCGAGTAGAAGACGCTCTAGCCGGCCGGTTGCCGCTCGGTGAACTCGGACCCGAGGAAGGCACAGTGTTCAACGCCGAGATCAACGCGGCGATCGAGGAACAACTGGCCACCACCGATTACGGTGCCGCGCTCGCGGCCCAGGGCATCACCACGGTCGCGCTGTCCGAGGACGGTCAGATCATCGAGTACCGTCCCGACGGCACGCGCACAGTCCTGCCCGAGTGAAACGACTCGACCTGGTGGTCGGTTGCAACGGCGCCGGCAAGTCCACCTTCGTGGCCTTCACCCTCGCTCCACTGCTGCCGTCCAGCCCGTTCGTCAATGCCGACGAGATCGCCAAACAACGATGGCCTGCGAATCCGGCTGCCCACTCCTATGAGGCGGCGGAGATCGCCGCGAAGACCCGAGCACACCTGCTGACCCTGGGGAAATCGTTCATCGCCGAGACGGTGTTCTCCCATCCGTCGAAGCTGGAGCTGATCGACGAAGCGCGCACACACGACTACACCGTCGTCTTACATGTGGTGATGATTCCCGAGGAACTAGCGGTCCAGCGTGTGCGCTACCGGGTCCGAGCCGGCGGACACGAAGTGCCCGAAGACAAGATCCGCCAGCGATACCAAAGAATATGGGGTCTGCTCGCTCAGGCGTTCCCACGGTGTGATCATGCGAGCGTGTACGACAACAGCGCGAGCACCGGCCCGCGCATCGTCGCCCAGTTCACCGACGGACACCTCGTCGGCGAAGCCACCTGGCCCGCCTGGACACCCGCAGAACTGACCTCGCACACCAGCCGGGGCGAGCACCCATAGGTGCGGTAACAGCCCGGCGGATCCGAACACCCAGAACACGAGAACCCAACAGGCACGGCCACCGACCACGACGCACCGAAAGTCACCGAATCCGACGAGACGGACACCTCCCTCGATGGACCTCGAGTACACCGACACCGCCGAATCCTTCGAACTGCCGGCCCTGGAGCTGACTGTCTACGGCCCGTCGAAGAACGTGCTCAGGTCCCGTGCCCTCGGAAAGTGTTCGGGTGCTTGGGGTGTGTGCGGTGCCACGACGGTGGTGTTGACTCCGGTCAGTAGGTGACCTCAGGAGGGGTGCGATATGTTTCGAGGGCTCGAAGACGCGGTCCTCGGATGTTCGGTGTTCTCAGGCGCAGTCCCGCAGATCAGCTGGGTACCGCTGGCGAGGCAGATGCGGTGGTGGACGAGGAAGTAACTGGTGCAAGTGAATTCGTCCGCCTGCTTCGGGATGACCCGGACGGTGAGTTCTTCGCCGGACAGGTCTGGACCCCGTCACGACACCGGCGTGCCGCTCCCGGGGTGGTCGCGGCAGTACTGTTCGGCGATCTCGTTAGCATCCCGTGCCAGCCAGGTCCACTCTCCCACTGCCTCATCCCCGAGCAATATCAGATCCGCCCACCGGCACTGCGGCCCACGTACACACACCAACGCCAACCCGGAATCCGACAACGTCTGGTTCGCCGCCCGCGGGGTGATCTCGTATCGAATCCCCACCGACTCATCACCTCACGGCGCCGCTCCCGGGCGCGCGTGCCCGGGGCAAGTTCCTCCGACGACACAAGCACTCCGGGGGCAGCGCCGTCGTGGACGGGCACACCCGGCCAGCCTGATCGATACCGACCCGGAGGCCCTGCGCGTGCGGGCAGCGGCGTTCGCCGGGTAGCGCGATGATCGCGCTGGCACTGGCTCGGTTCCTGCGACGCGGGCACGCCCTGTGGCCGGGGGCTGGCTGCGGAGGTTCATGCGCGGAATGGGATCACGCACGTTCTCCACCCTGTGCCCCATCATATGCACGCAGCGGCCCGTCCCTCCGTCCGTTCCGTCCGTCACGCTCGCCTCCATCGCCCGCCGCCGCCCTCCACGCCACCGCGTGCACACCGCGTCGACAGCAGTGGAACCGTCCGCCGAACCTGAGGCTGAGGCTGTCGACGTACATAATCGCCCTGCACCGGGCCCCGCGCCCCGCCGCGACAGCACGCGATTCCTCGGCGCCATCCGCCGCGACGGTCGCAACCGCATCCGCCGCAGCCGACGTCGTCGACCCCGGCGATCCGCCTTGGGAATAACCTGCACTCATGGCCGCACGCAAGACCACCCAGCGACGCTCCAGCCCCAGACGAGCCGGCGCCAAGCCCCTGATACCCACCCCGGGGCACGGGGAGCAGATCTGGATCCTCGATGTCCCGTACCGGGCATCCGCGCCCGGTGCCAAGTACTACACGGCACTCAAAGCGTATGCCTACATCGGCGCGCAATTGCCCGACGAACTCACCGTCTACGCGTCGAAACCATACTCGTACGCTCGCTGGGTCGAAGAGGACCTCAACGGCGTGCGGCAACCGGGCGCCACTGGCTTCCACAAGACACCGCGACCCGAACAGGTGGACGCCGCGAAGGCGATCGCGATGGCCTTTCACCACGACAGGCGCGGATTCTTGTTGGCCGACGAGCCGGGTGTAGGCAAGACCGGCAGCGCAATCATCGGCGCGAAAGCCGCGCTGAAATTGGGGGGCGGCGACACCGTACTCATCACCGTGGACCGGCCAGCCCAGATCACCATCGCCGCGTGGCGCGACGCCCTCGCTGCGTTCGGCGACGGAGGCTATCGGTGGCTGATCATCTCCCCGGACCAGCTCAAGAAGTTGCTCGGACGCAACGGCCAACCGAAGTACTTCTTCTCCCTCATCATCAATGACGAGGCACAGCAATTCAGGCACCTCACCGCCCAGCGCACCCAATACCAGCGGCGCATCAACCGCCTCGCCGCATCACCAGAGAAGGCGCCCTTTGTTATCACCGTGACAGCGACGCCGGGTCATCACCCAGGCGAATACACCTACTTGTCTTCGCTTTTCGCGCAACTGCACGATGACCCGCCGGGCGAGTGGGCCGATCTTGGTAAGAAACTGGTCGAGCATGGACTTCCCCTGGCTCCCGGGTGGGACAAGGGCAAATGGGACTGGAACGACCAAGCAAAAGGTTCTCAGCGGCTGCAGCATCAGGCCGTCACCCGCGTCCGGAAGTGGATGACTGACTGCGACCCGCCCGTCATGATGCATCGCGACGCGCCCTGGGGGCCGCCACCTATCGACGGCCTGCCACTCGACTTCACCGCCACACAATGGGCTGCGTACCACCAGGACTGGAGTGAGTTCCGGAGCGCGATGAGGATCGCCCGCCAGGGGAACGATACCGCCCGCGGCCGTGCCGCTCTGATGCGGTTCCGGCAAAAGGCAGGCATGCTGCGAGCCCCGCAGACCGCCGAGTTGGTAGCCGCGCACGTCGAACGCGGCTACCAGGTACTCGTCGCCGTCGAACTGGTCACCACGGCCGCCGACCCGGTCGCCAACCTCTTGGAGGAGCACGGCATTGGCGTCTCACGCATCTTCGGTGGGGGCGATCTCGAGACGGAGCGCATTCGATTTCAGCGCGGCCACAACCCGGTCGTGGTGTTCAACACCGCATCTGCGATCAATCTGCAGGCATCCGAGTTGATGGTCGACGGTTCCCGCGCCTCATCGGCACGTCGCATCGGGTTCTTCCACCAGCCTCGCTACTCCGGAATTGCCGCACGCCAAACGATGGGTCGTGCGCATCGCGACGGGCAGGTTTGCTCATGGTCACTCCTGTTCGCCGCCGGAACGGTGGAGGAGCAGGCGGCTCGGATCATGATCAATCGGCTCATGGTGACATCAGCCAGTGTCGATGGCGATCTCGGGGCGTTCGGGAAGCTCGCCCGACTGTTCGACGCAGACTGGCTTCCCGAAAGCATCTTCGAGTAGAAATGACGCCTGGACCAGGGACTCCTGCAATCGAAAGTGAGCGGATGTACATATCCCCCGCAAGTGTGCTCACAGTTGGGAGTCCACCCTGGTGAACAGAAGACGTGCATGCTGAACTCCCAGAGTCGCTGCACGCACATTCCCCGCTCAGCCTGGTGTGGTCCGCGTGGACGCACGGCAACACTGAGAGCCGCACCCATCGGCGGACAGCCGGATCGGGTTCACAGGTCCAGCTCAACCAGGGACATCACGTGAGCACGTCTCAAGCAGCGCGGGCGCGATCACTGCCGGTGTATCCGGCAGCGGCTACGCCGACCCTGCGAATCTCCTCCTCGTCGCCACCGAAACAGATGATGGATGCACCATTAGCGGGCAGGCCCCGTTCGTGACCGGATGGGGTCTCGTCGACGTCATCGGTGTCACCGCCTACGACACCCGAGCACAAAAAACCGTCACCTTCCTCATGGACGCCACCGACGGCCAGGCCGTCCACGCGAACCGAATCTGCCTGTCCGCGGCCGGCATCCAACACCGTCGAACTGACCTTCAACGGACACCATGTCCCCCACACCTCAATCATCCACGTCCGAAAGACTCCTCGCGGCGGACTCAGCATCGCGGACCGGGCGATTCTCCGGATCAACGGCTCCCTCGCCCTCGGCGTGGCCCGAGCATGCCTGACCGAATCCGACCGCACCGGACACCCCTCCCCACAACTGTGGGAAACACACACCACCATCCGCAACGCCCTCAACCACGCAACCACCGGTAACGGAGACATCTACGACGCCCGCGCCCGCGCCAGCCACTTCGCCGTCACCGCGGCAACCTACATCGCCACCGCCGCAGGAAACCGATCAGTCACACGCGGTGAACCCACCAAGAGAATGGTCCGGGCCTTCAGCATGGTCTGCACCACCACCCCGCAAATCAAGTCACGCATCATGACCACTCGTCATCCCTAGAGGGAACTGCCGGACCGAGGCGTATGACGGCGAACCCTAACCCCAACTACTCGCGCCCTCAGTCCCGCCGCAGGCGTCCCGTCTCGCTCCACCGGAACGGGCGATCAGGCGGACCAACCCGCCCCTGCGAATCAGTCAGCAGATGAGCGCCCGAACCATGAGGATCGCGTCACCAAGTCGCCGCCCAGCGTGATGCACGGTGCATCACCGCCTACCGACGCCGTAGCGCCCGTCTATCTGGGACCACCACTTCGTAGGAACGCAACTCGACGAACCTACCCCGTCCGTGCCGCCGGCGTCCGTCTCGAAAGCCGTGGTTACGGCCCGTGTTGGCGAGCTCGGTGAACATCGCAGTCTGTCGTGACCGAATCTGCGGATCCAATACGAACAAACGGGTTCACATCGTGCATGTACGCGCTGAGCACTCTCTGACGAGCGAAGACTCTGGGGGCGTTCCGTTACCAGCAGGGGGTCAGAGCCTTGCCGCCCCGTCGAATAGCAGGGTTGCCCGGCCAAGATCTCAGCTTCGAAACCCAGGCCGGCCCCAGCGAGTCCTCCCCCAAGGCTTCGACTTCGTGTGATCTGCATGGGTTTCCTCAAGCGACCCTAGCTAGTCACGAGTTGTGTGCCGTAGGCGGTGATCGACCGAACGCCGTCGACGGTGGTGCTGTCATCGGCATAGTGCAAGGCGTCGAGAGTGTCGGGTGCAATGCGGTTCTCCACCCAATTCATCATCGCAATCATCCCGGTCCCTAGGTCGACACCGAAACCTTCCTGGATGCGGGCGCTGTGCCCGTCGCCGGGGCACAAGAAGAACCGTGCGAACTCGTTGGTTGCGGAGACGCCCCCTATCTGTTCGAGCACCCGATCGAAGCACTGCCGTGAGCCTTGCGAGGAAATCGCCTGGTCGTCGGAACCGTGCGAGAAGAGCAGTTCGCCTCCGCTGTCGCGTAGGCCGGACAGGTCAGGATCGTCGACAGCGACGTGCGCAAACTCCTCGACTCCCTTCTTGGACAGCCGCGCGTACTCCTCGAACATAAGATTGGTCCAGTCCCATTCGGTATCACGAAGAAGCCACGTCTCGAACCACGACGTGGCAATAGAGAACGGACGGCGGCGACGTGTTGTGTGGTCGTCGACGGCAAGATCGAGGACGAGCAAACTGCGACTGGCCAGTACGCCGTCGTCAATTGCGATGCGGGATCTTGAACTCTCTGCGAAGGACGAGCCTCCCCCACGTCGTGGAAAGGTGGGGGCGTCCAACGATTCCGAGGCCACCTCAGATCTCGCCGTATCACCTCTGACCCCGGGATGGTGACCCGACGACCCCGGATTTAGCCGATGGGGAGGCATACCGAGCCAAGGTTCAGTCCTGTCGCGACGGTGACGGTCAGCGCTCCGGACGTTGAGGCTTTGAAATCGTCCGCACCAACCTTTGCTCCGCCGAAGGTTGCTACCACCACATGCGCGCCCGTCGTGCTGAAGGTGTGCTGGACACTGGCGGTTCCGTTCGTCACGGCCGCTGCGGCGCCGAGCGTGGCATTGCCCTCCTTGAATGTGACCGTGCCACCGGTGAAAGCGGGCGTAACCTGGGCGGTCAAGGTGACTGGGCACGTTGTCGCGGCCATACCCTGGATCGAGACTGTCGTCGTGGTGTTGATGGCCGCAGCTGCGGCGGGTGGAGCCACCAGGATCATTGCCGCGGTGGTGGCTCCAAGGGTCAGCATTCCGGCCCTCAGGCGGCGCGCAGGTCTGCGTCGTGTATGTGCACAAGGCCTGCAGACTCCCAACCCGACCGGTGGGATACCACTGATGTGATCATGACCGCACTCCTTCGATTCGCGCTGGGGGGAACGCGAAGCGGACGACCACGCATCAGACGTTTCGCGGCCGCCCGGGCCGCTGAATTTGACGTTACTCGGGGCAGTAGCCACCGACAATGCCGAACCGACCGTTCGGCACAGTGTGGTCAGCCCCGGTACTTCGTTCCTGGTGATCTGGACATATCGGCAGCTCACCCGTAACTCCTGGCCCCCTTCGGGGCGGCATGGATGGCGGCCGTGCGCGACGTGCGTGAGGTGCTGATGCTTCCTGCGTACCGACCTCGGGCAGGCCGATTACCCACATGTTTCCGCCGCGAGGGTTAGCATCCCAGAGCGTGACAACATTGCGGTCGATACCGCTCGCGCTTTTGCGCATGAATTACCGATTGTTGCGTATCCCTTTGCAATTGATCGAACAGGTCGCGGAATCACGCCTGGATGAGCACGACCGGTCCAGGCTGACGTACGAGGGATTCCTTGTCCAGTGCGACCGAACTGCCGCCACTCATCTCGGCGACATTGTCGCTGCAGAGCGCGCCGAGGAGTTGCGGCGCCATATCCTGGCCACGCAGATGACCGTCGCTCTGCAACAGCGGCGGCTCGAGCAGCGACGAGAGGCCGAGGCGGCCGGCAGGACGGCGCAGTGGGAGGAGCGGCAGCGACATAAGGAGCGGCTCCGCGCAGCGAAGGTGGTGCCGCTTTTCGAGCACATCGATCCCCCGTCGCCTTAACTTCGCCACGATCATCGCTCGGATGGCCGGGGCGATCTTCCGCCAAGTTCTCGAATGTCTCGCCGGAGGATGCGATCCGTCCACCGCGCGTGCGCCAGGCCGGTCTGCGCGAGCCGGATCAGCACGTCTCGTAACACGTTCGGGTACAGCATTCGCGTCGCAGAAGCACGGTGAAGGTCACGTCAGTACAGCCCGAGGTCTTCCGTCAGGGCCGCCAGCTCGTCCGCGGCGGCGCGCGAGGTCCCCAGTTGCGTCCGCCGGTAGGCGAGCAGCGAGGATGCGAGGATCCGGCGATGGCGGCCGACCATCCGGTACTCGATGTGCCCCTCGTCGAGGAGCTTGATCACATGCGGGCGCGAGACGTTGAGCATCTGCGCGGCCTGCTGGGTCGTCAGCTCCGCGTGCGCCGGGACGACGGTGACCCCCTGCCCCGCGGCCATATTCGCCAAGACCTCGCGGATCAGATCGAGTGCCGCGCGAGGAAGATGCACCGACTCCGAGGTGCCGGCGACGGTCACATCGAGGGTCTCCCCCGCCGGCTCGACGTCACGAAGCACCTGCAGGGCCTGCCGGGCCTGTTCCTGCTCGACAACGGTCGGCTGATCATGTGCTGCGGACATCACGCCACCTCCTAAACGAAATATACGAAACAACCGCAACGACGTGCTCGGTCCGTGTGGCTGATCCTCGCCTGTCGGTCACGCAGCGGATACCGAACGTCCTGTTTGCCTGATTCCATGCCGGAATGAAGAAGACAACCCTGGGGATGGCAGCGCTGGCCATTTCCGCACTCATCAGCGGCTGCGGTGGCGGCGCGCAGTCCAGCAGCACGTCGACCACCACCAGCGCGGCGTCCGCCACGACAACCGCCCTGGCGGTGACCACATCGGCGGCCGTCGCCCCGCCGGTCGCGCCCACGACAACCGTGGCCGTTGCTCC
>NZ_JAAOQS010000179.1:0-10706 GCF_011603105.1 Rhodococcus sp. A14
GAGCGGGATCTTCGGGGTTGCGGGTTTGGTCGTCGGGCTGGTCTTGGTGGTGGTGTTCGTCGCGTTTACGTCGCGGCCGTACATGGTGGCCAACTCGTTCCAGCCGGGGTTGACTGATTCATGGATTGGGGTGATGGCCGTCCTCTGCGGTGCCACGGTGGCCGGGGCCGGTTGCGGGATGGTGCTGTGGCTGTCCGGGTGGCGGGTGGTGCGGGACGCGGCGAGTGCGGACGAACGGCGCCGTCGGCGCACCTTCCTGCTGGGCCGGACCGTCGCCGCGGCCCTGGGCGGTGTCATCGTGGGGTTGTCGCAGATGCTGGTGTTGCTGTATGTCGTGTTCACGGCCACGGTGGGCATCGCGGTGGAGTGGGCTGTGGTGTTGGTGCTCTACGCCGGCAGCGCGGTGCTGGCGTATGGGTGCGCATTGCTGGGTGTGTGGTGGGTGTTGGCCGTGGCAAGTGATGATCGGCCCGCGGGAACCGTGCGGATGCTGGCGGTGCTGCTTCCGGTGGGTGCGTTGGCGGCGACGGCCGCGGGTGTGGGCGTTGCTGGGCTGTTCGGGTATTCCACCGTGCCTGCGACGTTCGTGTGGGTTATCGCGGTGGTGGCCGCGGTGCTGACGGCCACGGTTGCCCTGGGCCGGGTGCTGGCCCGGGCCCCGGCGGTGGGCGCCGGCACGCGGTGACCGAGCCGGACTCATCGCGTCCTTGGCCGGCCGCGGAGTCGTCTCCAGCGTCGGTCAACAACTCGCGACCAGGTCGAGGTCGTCGGTGGTGATTGAGGTTCCCCCCGAACGGTGGACAAGGGGGTTACCTGCTTCAGGCGACTGCCGCCCGAAGTGACTTCTCGTAGCTGTCGGGGCTTTGCATTCCCACTGCCGAGTGTCGTCGGACAGTGTTGTAGAAGATGATCCAGCTGTCAACTGCGGCAACGAGATCAGACTTCGTCGCAAAGACGTGCCGATAGTATTCCTCGTGCTTGAAGGTCGACCAGAACGATTCGGAAGGACTGTTGTCCCAGCAGATCCCGGTCGCACCCATCGACCGACGCAACCCGTGCCGGAAACAGGCGGCCGCGGTCAGGTGAGCCGTGTATTCCCCACCCCGGTCCGAGTGCAGGATCGTCTGACGACACCACCCACCGCGCGCAGCCACGGCGCGGTCGATGGCTGTCGTGACCATCTCGGCACCGATGTGATCAGCAATGCTGTATCCCAACACTTTCCGCGAATGGCCGTCCCGGATCGCACACAAGAACATGTCACCTTCACCGGAGGTGAGATAGGTGACGTCGGTGAGCCAGACGGCATCGAGTCGGCCCTGGTCGAAGTGCCGCTCGATCAGATCCGGCGGGAACGACGCCTGCGGATCGACCACCGTCGTCTTGACCTTGAACGTGCGCGGACTGATGCCCTCCATGCCTATCGAGGCCATGATCTTGGCCACCGTCTTCTTGTTCACCACCTCACCGTGAGCACGCAGCTCGGCCGTGACCCGCGGAGACCCGTAGGTTCCCTTCGAATCCTTGTGGATCTCGACGATCTTGACTTCGAGGTCGGCGCGACGATGGTGCCTCGGCGTCAGCACCGTGGTGGCCCTACGTTTGATGTACTGGTAGTAGCCAGATGTGGACACTGTCAGCAGTCGCGCCATCCGCGTGATCGAAAAGCGTTCACCTTCGGGTGCGGTGGTGCCGGCGGTCTCCGCAATGTCGTCGGGGCCGGCGTACTTCACCATCAGATCGAACCGGGTCGATTCTTCTGCATCGCAGCAAAGTACGCATGGATATGCTGGTGATCCGCACGACCCGCCTCGAGGTCTCCGACGTCGAAGGGTATGCACTCACACGAAAGGCTTCGATGCCTCCGTTCACCCCGACCATCACCCGACTCGACCTCGGCGACACCGCCGTCGAAATCAGGCTCGGTCACCCCCTCCTCGACGACTACCTCCGGTTCGTCGCCGCACGATGCCGCCCCAACTCCGTCCTCGCCGCCGGCTACGACCTCAAAGTCTTCTTCACCCACACCGGTAAAGACCCACTCGATATCACCACCACCGATATGTTCGAGTTCATAGCGGCACAACGACAGCCGAGGCACGGAGCCAACGTCGTCCGCATCGGCGACGGCGAACGAGGTCTCAGCGCTCGCACCATCGCCCGCCGCCTCGCCACCCTCTCCGGCCTCTATAGCTACCTCACCGCCCGCGACCTCATCCGAGCCAATCCCGTCCCCACCGGCCTGAGTGTCCGCGCCCGCACCGACCACCGACGCTCCCGCCGCAGTGCCCCGCTGATCCGAACGCCCCGCACCCTTCCCCGCATCCTCGACTCCGCCGCAGCAGGGGCATTTCTCGGCGCGCTCCGCACCCACCGAGACCGCGCCATGATCCTCGCGATGCTCCTTGGCGGTTTGCGGCGCAGCGAAGTCCTCGGACTCCGCCTCAGCGATATCGCCCTCGCCGACCGGCGGATCACCATCACCGAAGGCAAAGGCGGACACCACCGGATCGTCCCCATCGCACCAGCGTTCTTCACCGCCCTCACCGACTACCTCGACCTTGAACGACCCACCATCGCAACAGATACGCGCATCTTCGTTGTCCTGAAGGGGCCACACCGTGGCCAGCCACTCACCGCAGCAGGCGCCGACGAAATCGTCCGCGGCGCCCGCCGCCGGGCCGGCATCGAGCACCTCACCTGCCACATGCTTCGTCACACGTGCCTCACCCGGCTGCGGGAAGCAGGGATGTCCCTCGAAGCAGTCCAAGCGCAAGCAGGACACCGCAACATCGAGTCCACCCGCATCTACCTGCACCTGAGCAACACCTGGCTGACCGAGCAATACCACCACGCCATTGCAGCCCTCGGCGACGACATCACCACAACCGGAGACGCCCGGTGAACTCCGCGACCGCGCCTCAACTCACCGACATCGAGGACCGCACCACGCGAGAATTCATCGCACTGGGAACAACCCCGGGCAGCAGGCTCACCCGCGAGCACACCGCCGCCGCGTTCACCCGCCAATTCACCGACCTCGAGGGCTGGTCGAATGCCGGAGCGGCGCGCCAACTCACCGCACCCGTCGACGTTCGCGGCTTCGTCGCCCGCCTGCTGGTGATGACCGCTCACCCCGCCGGTGCGTACTACGCCATCGCATCACGCAGCTCCTGGGGCGCCCACTCTGCCGTCATCCACCCCGCGTTCTTCGAACACTTCACACACACTGCACTCGGCATCGGCTTCCGCGACATCCAAGTACGTCAACAGTGGAACACTCTCGCTCAGGCCGCAGCCGCGGCCGGTGCAGCACCGAACATGCTCGCCACCACAGTGTTCGAGGGCATCATCACCGAGCTCACCGGCATCCGGCACGCCGGCAGAACAAAGATTCCGAACAGTTGGTCGACACCGGTACACGGACTGAAAGCAACGATGGCCGTGCTCGGACTGCTCGACAGCGCCCCACCGGTCCGGCTCTCCCCGTCGCGGCGCAGCATCCACTGGAAGCACCTCGCGATCGCACAGCCGCTCCTGATCGCGACGCTGCGCCGCTACATGAGCCAAATCGGTATCAGCATGCGCCCGGCGAGTATCGCGTTGATCGACACCACCCTGCGCCACCTGGCGGTCTACCTCACCGAACACCATCCCGACGTCACCGCAGTAGCGGGCATCCGCAGAACACATATCGAAGGGTTCAAAACCTTCCTCGCCAGCAAATCCGGCTACCGTGGCAGCACCCAACCGGCGAAGACAACCCTCGGGATGCGGCTCGGGCATCTGCGCGGATTCTTCGACCGGATCATCGAATGGGGCTACGACGATGCGCCCGCCCGCAACCCCGTCTACTCCGGCGACATGCCCATCCGCGATCGGCCGCTACCGCGGTTCCTCGGTGACGCCGACGCCGCAGCACTCCTCGCCTCCGCACGCCGGCTGCCGTCGCTCTTCGACCGAGTCGCCGTCGAAGTCCTCTCCCTCACCGGTCTCCGCAAGGGCGAATTCCTCGGGTTGACCCGCGGTGCTGTCACCGACATCAATAGTGCCCGCTGGCTGCGCACACCCATCGGGAAACTGCACACCGACCGTTACATCCCATTGCACCCCAGAGTGGACGAGCTTCTCTCGCAATGGTGTTCGGAAAACCCACCGCAGCCGCGCAGTGACCTGATGTTCACCGACCTCGGCCGACCCATCCCCGGCAGACGAGTCGACTACGCCGTCTACGCGGCCGCCGACGACGCCGGAATCGGCCACGTCACCCCACACCAGCTCCGGCACACCCTCGCCACCCAAGCCATCAACCGCGGCATGAGCCTCGAAGCGATCGCAGCCCTCCTCGGACACCAATCGTTGTCGATGACCATGACCTACGCACGCATCGCCGATGGCACCGTCGCAGAAGAATACTTCGCCGTCACCGAACAACTCGATGCTATCTACACCCCGAAACCAACCGCGCAGGCCCTCACCGAAGGACCCAATATGGCGCGACTACGGACCGAGTCGATCCGCCTGCTTGGCAACGGAAATTGCACCCGCCCAACACTACTGGACTGCAACTACGAAACCATCTGCGAAACCTGCACCCACTTCTCCACCAACGAGAGCCACCGAACGCGTCACCGACCAAGCCGCCGACGCCGCATCCCGCTCAGAACCACGACGAGAGAAGGTCTACCTCGAACTGCTCACCACCCTCGACAACCGCGCACCCCACCCACGATCACCGGCATAAGCCGAGGCTTTTACCAGGAAAGCGTTGTCTTTCTCGAGCTCGCCGACCTGCCGTCGCAGTCGCAGCAACTCGGCGCGTTCGGCCGTGTCCAGAGGTTTTTCTCCATGGACCTCGGCGGCAGCGATCCTGCGGCGCTCGACTTTGACCCACTCACCCAACAGGCTCTCGTTCAGGCCCAGCTCCCGTGCCACTTCTGCAATGGTACGGCCGGAATCGATCACACGATGGGCGGCCTCGACCTTGTACTCGGCCGTGAACGACCGACGCTTGCGAGGAGGCATACGGACATCCTTCCAGCGGGACTGGAGTCCCGCTAACTCGGTGTCCACTTTTCGGGGGGAACCTCAGTAGCCTCCGTCGCCCAGACCAGCCGGATCGTGGAGAAGGTGTCACGCAGACGCGCGAGTAGCCGGAACGCGGCGTCGCGGTCCTCGATCGACGCGGCGGTGACCACCCCGGCGAGCAGCAGCCCGGTCGCATCCGCCGCGAGGTGTCGCTTGGGCCCGTTCGTCCGTCTCCCGCCGTCCCATCGCGACTGGATCGGGGCACCGTGTCCGCGGCGGGCAGGTCTGCGAGTCGATGATTGCTGCGGTCGGGCATCGGTCTCGTCTGGCTCGCACCCGCAGCCGGTCTCGCAGCGCGTCGTGGATGCGCCGCCACCCCCGGCTCGGACCCAGTGGGTGAACACGTCGTAGACGGTGGTCGGCGGCGGGAAGTCGGCGGGCAGCTGGCGCCACGCGATCCGGCCCCGCACCAGGTGCAAGATGGTGTCCAGGATCATTCGGCGGTAATGCTTTTCGGGACGCCCGCCGCGGCCTGCCGTATTACCGGGCGGCGGCAGCAGCGGTTCCAGCATCGCCCACTGCGCGTCAGCGACGAGGACGGATACACCGTGCAGCGATGCCCGCGCGCCGCGTGGGGCGGCCACGACGAGCACTGCGGCATCAGCGCTGATGACATTGGTGGAATCCTGGGTGGCCCTGTCGACCTACTCCTGAGCGTATGACATGGAATATTGCGACTTTGCCGGGTGCCCTGTCGTAGGGGTAGTCTCCTCGTCAGAAATAGACTTCTTGCAGTTCATGAATCGATCCGCTGTTTCCCTCGAGTTCGACGAGAGACCCGTCCCGTAAGACGTACATCCGATCACAGACGCTTGCGAGGGTCTGGATGTTTTGGTCAACGACAAGCACACCTTCGCCGCTTTCGCGGGTGAGCCTCACTAATACTTGCAGAGCTTCGCTGGTGGCCTTGGGGGATAGCCCCAGGCTGAGTTCGTCTACCATCAAGATGGAAGGCTTAGCGGCAAGTCCTCGGGCTATCGCGAGCATCTGTTGTTGGCCGCCACTCAAGAACCCGGCGGGGCGCTGCAATAGTGGCCTGAGTGCGGGGAATCGGCTCAGAATTTGATCCAGGTTTTCGTTGGTGAATTTGTGTCCGACCGCCAAGGCGCCGACCTGTAGGTTCTCTAGCACGGACAGCGATCCGACGACGCCCCTACCCTCGGGTACTTGGATCAATCCGGCCCTGGCTGCGTCCACCGGTGACGGGGGAACGGTGACCGAGTCCATGTTGACCAGGCCATCACCGCGACCGATCATTCCGGACAGGGCTCGTAGCAATGTCGTCTTCCCCGCGCCATTTCGGCCCGTAAGCCCCACGAGTTCCCCTCGGGAGACACGCAGGGAGATCTTGTCGAGGACGCGCGCCGGCCCGTATCGTACGGTCAGGTCGGTCACTGCCAGCCCCTGCGACGACGTATCTGTGCGAGATATTCTCAGCTGCAATGCCTCTGAGTATGGCAGAGCGCTATCAGCCGGTTCGACCGACGAGTAGCGAGTTGGTTCCCCCGCCGTGGAACCACCTTCACCCTCCCGGTGCAGCACTTCGACAGGCTTGCCGACGAACGCTTCCAGTACCCGCTCGTCGCATGTGACCTGCTCTGGCTGACCGGAGGCTAGTACCTTTCCCCCGTCCAGTACGGTGACCGTATCGGCCACCCGCCGAACAAAGGCGACATGGTGTGCGACAAGTAGGACCGTTAGGCGTCCGTTGGCACGAAGTTTGAGTATCGCGTCTTCGACGATGTGGATCTCGTGTTCTCCCAGTCCGGCAGTTGGCTCGTCGAGGAGCAAGATCGTCGGCTCTGCCACGAATGATCTAGCAAGGTCGACCAGTTTCCGGTCAGCTAGCGAGATTTCATCGGCTCTCTTGTTCCAGGTGGATTCTGAAACCCCGACCAGGCGCAGAGCCCCTTCGCACCTTGCTCGAGTATCAGCGTCTGCGTTCCGCCCGAGAGTAGGGCGTAGCAGATCCACGAGCAACCAGCGCCGTTGCTGGCTCAAGAGTCCTAGTGCGACGTTCTCGACTGCGGACAAATCGTCGACGAGCGACGGGTTCTGAAAGGTTCGTCCTACTCCAGCAGCACGAATCTCCGGTGGTGACAGCTTGGCAGATGCAAGGCCATTGACTCGGATCTCTCCACTCGTCGGTCGGAGTAGACCGGTGATGGCGTTGATCAGCGTCGTCTTACCAGCACCGTTTGGGCCGATCAGGGCATGGATCTGTCCATGGGTCACGGTGATGTCGACTCCACTCAGTGCATGTACTCCATCGAAAGCGACACTCACGTCGGCAATCTCCATTGCGGCCGCCGCAGTCGCTGCCACGTCGCATTCGTCGGCAATTCTCGGGCCAGAGTCCACCTCTGGAACATCGAGAGCCTCGGACGGTGTATCGCAGGCCTCCATGCTTCCGGACTCGCCTCCCGTGCCAGTCAAAGTTCGCGGACGACTTGGTAGCCGCTTCGTGGTCGCACCGCCCCACCTGGGCAGGGCTCCCAGGATTCCCGCCGGAGCCAGCACAACAAAGACAAGAAAAGTGATGCTCGCGTATAAAGCCTCGTTCTCCGGAGCGCCTTGAAAGACGGAGGGTAGTGCCGCAAAAAAGAGTGCACCAAGCAATGGTCCCAATAATGTTCCCTGTCCTCCCACGACAACCATCGCCACCAGGGTGATGGATACCGCGGCGGAAAATGAATCTGGTGTGATGACGGTAAGTGCCTGGGCAATGACGACACCGGCCAACGCTGCACCCAGACCTGTGAACACAAAGGCGGTCCACTTGGCTTGCTTGATCCTGACCCCGAGTAGGGACGCGACCTGCTCGCTCGACCGCACCAGCCGAAGTTCGTGACCGCGTCTTCCGCCGCCGAAATTTGAGGAGGAAAACAGAACGACAGCGAGAAAGCCGAACGCAAGATAATACAAGCCGACGCCGTTGCCGAAATCGACACCAAGAACGTATAGATCGGGCACGAGCAGACCAGATTGGCTACCGGTGAGACTGACGAACGCACTTGACTGCAGACCTGCCGACACCACAAATGCCAGAAAGAAGGTGACAACGGCGGAACCAAAGTGTGAAAGTTGGACCACCGCGAGTCCGATAATTCCGCATGCAATCAAGGTAAGTCCCACGCAAATGGTAAGCGCAAGTAGGGGAGACAGCCCGGCGGTTCTCGCCACGGTCCAGGCATACGCAGCGATTGCAACTAGAGCCCCATGTCCGAACGAAAGTTCGCCAAGGTATCCCTGCCAGAGGTTCATTCCGACAGCCACTGCGCCCCAAGCCATGCCGAGTATCAGGACGTACTGCCACGAGGCTTCGCGGACGATCATCCCGAGGGCTGCAAGCGTTACAAGCGCCGTAGCCACGCCCGAATACCGTCGTAATACGGCTGTCGGTAGCTGTCGCTGCACCGAGTGCTCAAACACGATGTACTCTCCGCTCTCCAAAAATTCCCTGTGGGCGAATGACGAGGACGGCAATCAGCGCCGCGAAGATGACGAGGTTGGCCGCGTCGGGTCCGAAGTAGGTTGCGACTACATTGCTCAGAAGACCTGCGCAGATGCCGCCGACAACCGCCCCAGTCAGGCTGGTGAGCCCAAAAGCGATCGCCGCTGTAAAAGCGTAGAGCAAGTAGCCTTCGAGCATAAAAGTCGAGACGTAGACACGGTTGGCGGATAAAAGGCTCACGATCGCGGCCAAGAAACTACTGATTCCCCAGGCGACCGCAAATAATCGATCGCTACGGACACCGAGTAGCCTGACCGTTTCGCGGGACTCGGCCATGGCGCGTGTGAGCAAACCGGCGCGGGTATATCGAAAAAAGAGACTGAAGCAGCCAAGGAGAACCCCTGCAACCGCGAACGTCTGTATCAAAGAATAGTTGATTTGGATTACAAAGAGGCTGAAGCCGCCAGAGCTGAGAAGCTGAGGAAATTGGAATGGCTGACCGGCGCCCCTGAATCGGTCTACGAAAGCTGCTAATACCAGCGAGAGGGCGAGCGTTCTGATAATCACATTTGTCTTACCCGCACTCGGCTTGGGGCGGACGACGCCGTAGAATGTAAGAACACCCAAGAAGGTGCTGAACAACAATCCGACGATGATGGCCACGCCAACTGGGACGCCGAACTCAACCATGACAGTCAAGGCCACGAAGGCGGCGGCGGTTCCCATCATTCCCTGGGCGAAGTTCACGGTGGCAGTCGCCTTGTACAGCACAACCATCGCAAAGGATAGGAGGCCGTAGAGCATTCCGACAGTAACGCCGCTCAGGACCGTTTCCAGGAACAGACCCATGACACTCTCCTATATTTGGTGGGTGATCCTCACGGCAGAACCGGCACGTTGACGGTCTCGGCTGCCTGGTATTGACCGTCCTTGACAGTGACTGTTGGCAGTGAAGTCAGACCCATGTGCGATTCTCGAGAGAAGGTCACGGGGGGGATGAGGGGACTCACCTGACGGTCCTGCATGGAGGCAAGTGCCTTGACCAGGCTCTCGCTGGTTGGGTCAGGTCCAGCGAGTTCGAGTCCCGCGACCACGGCCTGCGCGATCGCGCAACCGAACGTCGTCACTGTGTCGATCTGTGAGTCCGGGTAGTACTTTCGTACCGCTTCTAGGCAATCGACTGCGCTCGGGTCCGTGGGTGGCTTGGTGATGGCGAGGCTGAAGAGAAGTTCGTGTGCGCTCCGCGGTGTTCCCTGCAGGAAGGTCTCACCGGGAAGCGAGGTCGTACCGAGGATCGCCTTTCTCGGGAGCTGGTCCTTGCCGGCGAGGTAATTCACGATCTTGGTGGTCTCAGCGGGAGCGGAGGTGAAGACAACATAATCCGGCTTCGCCTCGGCGACTTGGAGTGCGACGGGGGTCACGTCGGCCCCGAACGGCACGATTGCCGTGCCGAGAAATGAGCCACCGCCATTTTGGACCGCAGCCTCGACCTTCGCCAGTATCGGGTCATTCTGGTCGGACACCGTGCGGACAAGGAAAACGCTTCCTGGTCCGGTCTTCTCGTACGCTGCGGACACTAGAGCATGTGCCTGATCAGGGAAAGTGGGAACCATCGCGAAGGCCTGTGGGACTACTGCGTTGACGAAGGCCGGGCTCGACTTCGCAGGGAAGAGAAGGGGAACGCCTGCCTTGTCCAGGACCGGGACGATTGCATCGATCGAGCCCGAACCAGAGCCGCCGACAATCGCTATGTTTCGGTCTGTGACCAGCTTCCGCACATTCTGCACCGCGCGGGCCACATCGAGGCCGTCATCGAGCAGTGTCAGTTCGATCTTCTTCCCGTCCACGCCGCCGGCATCATTGACTGCCCGAAAGATCGCCTGCTGCCCTTCGCTCAGGGCCTTGCCATAGCCCCCGGCCGGTCCACTGATTCCACTCGTCTCACCGAGTTTGATGACATCGCCATGTGATTCGGCGTTGCTTGCTGCCCCGCAGCCGGCGAGTGTCAGTGCTACCGCAGCGGTGGTAAGCCCGCACGCAAGTCTGCTGATGTGAGAGGACGTGAGCATGACATAACCTTCCGTGTTCGCATTCCCGACGGAATGGCAAAGCTGTCGTTGTCGAAGAGCCCCCGCGCCATATGCAGACCGGGGGGGGGGGGGGG